>NZ_LWFX01001353.1:0-29024 GCF_001635175.1 Alcanivorax sp. HI0083
GCCAGGTAACGCAAAGATACGGTGTGAGAGATACTAACCTTGCAGTTGAATAGCAAACTTCTCGTTACCCAATTTGGCTTTGCCGGTGAGCAAGCAGTTCTACTTCGGTAGAGAACACCGGTAAGGCAACCTATTTGGTCATCCTGATTATTCAGGACAACCAAACCAGTTTGCCTGACGACCATAGAATGTTGGAACCACCTGATCCCATGCCGAACTCAGAAGTGAAACGACATATCGCCGATGGTAGTGTGGGGCTTCCCCATGTGAGAGTAGGTCATCGTCAGGCTCTTAAACCAAACAAAAAACCCCCGCCACGAAAGTGACGGGGGTTTTTTGTATTCAGGGTTTGGACATCCCTGCTCAACCCCGCGCTATTACATTCAACGCCTCCCTGTAATACGTTTGCCAAAAAGACCCGCCAGACTGCGCTGACGTTCAATGCTGCGGAGTCTTGCCATGTTGTTGTATACAGCTGTTGCTATCCCTTTTGTTGCCTTGTTCATTTATCGGTACCGCAAGCTGATGTATCACTTCCGCGTAGTGGAGTCCGGCAAGCTTTACCGTAGTGGTACTCTGGGGCCGGTTGGGTTACGTATCATGCACCGGGTGCTGAAAATCAACACTATCGTTAATTTGCGCCTGGAGTCTGAGTACAGCAAGAATGGGTGGTATGCACGGCAAGAGGCATACTGTCGTCGCCATGGGTTGAATCTGGTTAATATTCCAATGGCTCAGGACACTCCGCCAACAGAAGCGCAGATTCTGCAATTAATGGGGGAAATTGACCGCACGGGAAGCCGTTGCCTGGTGCACTGCGAGATGGGGGTTATCCGTACCGGCATGATGGTTGTGGCAGTAGCAACCCGCCGCTACGGGGTAAAGGATCTGGCGGTGTGGGAACACTTTCCCTTGTATGGCCACAAGCTGGATCAACGCCGGCAGAAAGTTCGCGAGTTTGTTCAGCGTTGTGGCGGCTCTCAGCAGGCATCAGCCTAACAGGGGGCTGCGCTCTGGCAGATACAGGCGCAATGCATTCGGAATGGCACGGATGCGAAAGGTGGTACTCTGTATGGGTTCGCCGTCCAGATTCAGGTTCATTGAGGTGGGGGTCTCAATGTGCATCTCACTGAGTCGGGTGCGTACAAAAAGGCCTTCCTGGCTTGGGTCTTGACGGGCCTCGCTGTCGAACAGTTCTTTTACGCCGGCGAGCAAGTCCATGTCGGCGGGCAAGATTGCCACATCGAACAGGCCATTATTAATCAGTGCATCGGGACATAACCGCTGTCCACCACCAGCTTGGCGGCCATTGCCCAGACCCAGGGCGAGGAATTCACCTTCCCATTCGAAGTCTTCACCCTTGAAGTGCCCTTTGGCTGATTCGATTTCCGGGAAGCGGGTTAGCCCGGTGAGCAGGTAGGCTGCACCACCAAGCATCTTTTTTAAATCTTCCGACGTCTGGGTCGTCACTTCTGTACCGAAACCGCCGGTAGCCATGTTGAGGAAATAATGGTCGTTAACCTGTATGACGTCGCAGGGCTGCGGAATATTCTCGAGCAAGGACAGGCTGGCTGCAGGTTCCACAGGGATCTCAGCAGCAGTCGCAAAATCGTTTGCTGTGCCGAGGGGGAGGATTGCCAGTTCCAGATCCTTTTGACCACTCTCCATCAACGCCTGGGTAATGTCGCGTACGGATCCGTCACCGCCCCCGGCAATGATGGTGGTAAAGCCGTTATTCAGCGCTTCGTGCACATAGCGTTTCGCGTCGCCGGCTTCCCAGGTGACTCGAACAGCCAGCTCATGGCCCTGATCACGCCAGTCCATAACCGCATCGCGAACTGCCTGATTAGCGGCTTGTTTGCCGTGGAGGATCAGTAAGGCTTTCTTGCTCATGATGTAAACCCTGTGGTTGGCGGATGCCATAGAGTAAAGCACTGCGCGTGACTGGCGCATGATTTAGGGGGCAAGTTAACAATCCTTGATAATCGCGTAGTGATAATGATTGCTATTAGCTATTGTTGAGATATGGGAATAGTATTTCTCTATAGGGATAGGGTTGGCGATGATAATCGAAAAGGAGGGCATGTTATGGCCAAGACAATCAGTTTTGGAGCAATGCATATTTCGGTGGCGTTTCTGGTCGTCTGGGCGATGACCGGTGACTGGCGTATCGGGGGTTTGACCGCGTTGGTGGAGCCATGCGTGAATACGGTGGCCTATCACTTTCACGAAAAGGTCTGGAAGCGCCACAGGAGTAGTGATGGGGTGAGCGGAACGGTCATGGCTTAGGATAAACTCGGTGTTTACTCTGTGATGACCGTTGGTTAAGCTACCGCAAAGTATACATTGTAAGGGGTATTTGTCAGGTGCAGACAGGAAGCAGTGACATTGATGCGATTCGCCAGGTGGTGAATCAGGTGTTGGAAGTGCATGCCCGCGAAGAAGGGGGGCAACGCTCCCAGGCGCGGGCGGAGATCCTGATCCATTCCATGCAGGTTTTTGCCCAGCGCGGGTTGCAGCGCACGACAGTTCAACACCTGCTGGATGCTTCTGACGTGTCACGCCGTACTTTCTACAAGTACTTCCGCAACAAGATGGATGTGCTGGAAAGCATTTACCGTATTTTTGTGGATAACATGCTGCTGCACTTCCACAAAGAGGTGAAGCAGGCATCGTCTGCCAATGACATCATCCGCAACACTACCAAGGTGTATTTCGATTACCACGTGAGTATGGGGCCGGTGATCAAGCTGATGATGGAAGAGGCTCGCTCTTCTGATTCAGCCCTTGCGCCACACCGTACTCGCGCACAAACCCTGGCATCGGAAGTGCTTGCGGTACAGATTAACCGCTTTACCGGCAAGAACTACGAACCACTGGTTTTTCTGACCATGCTCTGGATGCTGGAAAACTACTCGTTGTACATCTTCGAGGACGGAGGCTTTTCCCAGGAGCGGCTGGACCAGTGTTTGCGCGTGGCGGTGGGGGTGGCTGAATCCCTGGTGCTGGGTGAGGTTACGCCGGGCATGCTGGAGCGCCCGGCGTCGTGAGGTTTCTGTCGGGCCGGGTTACTCCGGCTTGACGAATTTGAGTGTCATTCGGTCGCTCTCCCCGATCGCTTCATAAGTGTCCCGGTCCTTGTCGCCGAGCCTCAGGCTGGGGGGGAGAGTCCAGACCCCGGCAGGATGGTTGGCCTGATCCTTGGGGTTGGCGTTAATTTCCGATTGATCTACCAGTTTGAACCCGGCCTGTTCGGCCTGGGCAATCACATACCCTTCGCTCATGTATCCCGTTTCGATCTGCCTTTCCAGTGGCCGCACTTCCGGTGCGCGATGCTCAACCACGCCGAGAATGCCGCCGGGTTTAAGGGCCTGGTAAAAGCTGGCAAACACGGCTTCGGTCTTGCCGGCCTTGGCCCAGTTATGCACGTTGCGAAAGGTTAGAACGCGGTCTACTGTGCCCGCCGGGGCGATAACGGTGTAGCTGGGAGGGTTGAGCGCGGTGACGCGGACGTGATCGTAGATCTCCGGGTGTTCTGCCAGTTTGGCCTTGAACTGGGTCACGGACCGGCGGTAGAAAGGGATGTCGCTGTCTTCAGGGAAGTGGGCGGCGTAATAAGTGCCAGACTTGTAAAGCCAGGGCGCCAGAATCGACGTGTACCAGCCGCCACCGGGCCATATTTCCACCACAGTCATGTCCTTTTGGACATCGAAGAAATTCAGGGTTGCTACCGGATGGCGGTATTCGTCACGGGCTTTTTCCTGCGGGGTGCGGTGGGGGGCATCGGTCAGCTGACTCAGTGTTCCTGCGTGAATCAGGGTGGTGGAAAGCAACGCGGTGAAGATAACCATAAGGCGCATGATCTCGACTCTTCCTATCTGAGGCCGCGGATCAACACCTTCATGTAGTCTGCGGCTTGTTGTTCCAGGCTGCCCTCTCCTGTGAGGGCCCATGTATACGTGGTTCCGGTGACAAGGTTTACCATCATCAGAATCGTATCGCGAGTGGGAAGGGCAACGAAATAGCCGTCTTTGCGCAGCTCATTGAAAAACGCGTCAGCCAGCGGGAGGTTTTGTTCCATCAGGGCCAGGTACTGGCGCTGGATGTCGCCCATGAAATCACCTGCCTCCTGAATCAGTACCCGGGAAAAATCCTGATTCTGTTCCAGGTAGCGTGCCACTGCACGGCACAGGCTTTCGAGGCGCTCCAGTGGGGGCGAGACGCTGATCAGTTCGGAGAGGATCAGGTCGCGTATGGTATTCAGGTTTTCCTTCACAATGGTTAGCAGCAAGGCTTCCTTGGAAGGAAAGAATTTATAGATGGTGGCCTTGCCCACGCCGGCCCGCTCGGCGATGGTTTTCACCTCTGCACTGCGGAAGCCTTCGCTGGCGAAGACTTCCTGGGCGCAGGTGAGTATGCGGGCGCGGCGGGGATCATCCATGATGGCCGTCCTTACAGGTATTTGATTTTTTCCAGCTGCTCTTCGAGCTTGGCGAGCTGGGAGCGGTAGTCGTCCAGCTTGGCTTTTTCCTTGTCCACCACGGCTTGGGGGGCCTTGTCGACAAACTTGGGGTTCTTCAGCTTGCCTTCTGCGCGGCCCACTTCCTTGCGCAGCTTGTCGGTCTCTTTGGACAAGCGTTCGATCTCCGCTTCCTTGTCGATCAGCCCGGCCATGGGTACCAAAATCTCCATGTCGCCTACCAACGCGGTGGCGGAGGCAGGGGCGGAGTCTTCCGCTGCCAGCCAGGTAATGGATTCCAGTTTGGCCAGTTTACTCAGGAAGACGCGGTTGGCGTCCAGCAGGGCCTGGTCGGAGTCTTTGCCGTTATGCAGATAAATTGGCAACGCCTTGCCTAGCGGGATGCCCATCTCGCCGCGGATGTTGCGCACTGCAGTGATAACGGCCTTGACCCATTCCGCGCCGGTTTCCGCCTCTTCATCAATCTTGCTGGCGTCGCTGGCCGGGAAGGCTTGCAGCATGAGGGTGTTCCCGCTCTTGCCAGCCATGGGGCCAATCTTCTGCCAGATTTCTTCAGTGATGAAAGGCATGAAAGGATGGGCCAGGCGCAGAATGGCTTCCAGCACCGTGACCAGAGTGCGGCGGGTACCACGTTTCTGGGCAGCGGAGTACTCGTCACCCCAGAGCACTGGCTTGGAAAGCTCCAGATACCAGTCACAGTATTCATTCCAGATGAATTCATAGGCGGCATGGCTGGCCACGTCGAAACGGAAGTTGTCCAGTGCGTCGCTGACTTCCTGCTCGGCCCGTTGCAGGGTCGAGATAATCCAGCGGTCCGCCAGGGACAGCTCAATGTCGCTGTCAGCAGCGACGCCACAATCTTCCCCTTCGGTGTTCATCATCACATAGCGGGCGGCGTTCCAGATCTTGTTGCAGAAGTTCCGGTAGCCCTCGATGCGGCCCATGTCCCACTTGATGTCGCGGCCGGTGGAGGCCAGTGACAGGAAGGTAAAACGCAGGGCATCGGTGCCGTAGGCATTGATGCCGTCGGGGAAATCCTTGTGGGTGCGCTTGGTGATCTGCTTTTCCTTCTGCGGCTGCATCAGCCCCTTGGTGCGCTTTTCTACCAGTTCTTCCAGCTTGATGCCGTCGATCATGTCCAGCGGGTCGAGCACGTTGCCCTTGGACTTGGACATTTTCTGCCCGTCGTTGTCACGCACCAGGCCGTGTACATAGACCTTCTTGAAGGGCACCTCGCCGGTGAACTTCAGGGTCATCATGATCATCCGGGCCACCCAGAAGAAAATGATGTCGAAGCCGGTGACCAGCACATCGGTGGGGTGGAAGGTGCGCAGCATTTCCTCGTCGTCCGGCCAGCCCAGGGTGGAGAAGGTCCACAGGGCGGAGCTGAACCAGGTGTCGAGCACGTCGTCGTCCTGGCTCAGGGGGATGTCGCCCAGGTTGTTGTCGGCACGGACTTCTTCTTCCGTACGGCCCACATAGACATTGCCGTCAGCGTCGTACCAGGCCGGGATGCGGTGGCCCCACCACAGCTGGCGGGAAATACACCAGTCCTGCAGGTCACGCATCCACGAGAAGTACATATTTTCGTAGTTCTTGGGCACAAACTGGATGTCGCCGTTTTCCACCGCAGCGATGGCAGGCTTGGCCAGCTCTTCCACGGCCACGAACCACTGGTCGGTGAGGTAGGGTTCGATGACAACGCCGGAGCGGTCGCCACGGGGCACCTGCAGGGTGTGGTCAGCGACTTTTTCCAGCAGGCCCAGGGCGTCCAGATCGTCGACCACCTTCTTGCGTGCATCCACACGGTCCATGCCGCGATAGGCTTCCGGCACTTCGTCATTCAGCGCTGCATCAATGGTCAAGATGTTGATCATCGGCAGGTCGTGACGCTTGCCCACTTCATAGTCGTTGAAGTCATGGGCCGGGGTGATCTTCACACAGCCTGAGCCGAAGTCCGGGTCCACGTAATCGTCGGCGATGATGGGGATGTCGCGATCAGCCAGTGGCAGGCGAATGGTCTTGCCGATCATGTCCTTGTAGCGCGGGTCTTCCGGGTGCACGGCCACGGCGGTATCGCCGAGCATGGTCTCCGGGCGGGTGGTGGCGACCACCAGGTGGCCGGAGCCATCAGACAGCGGATAGCGGAAGTGCCACATGTGGCCCTGTTCTTCCACGTTCTCCACTTCCAGGTCGGAGATGGCGGTGTGCAGGGCAGGATCCCAGTTGACCAGCCGCTTGCCGCGGTAGATCAGGCCTTCCTTGTGCAGGCGCACAAAGACTTCGCGCACGGCGTTGGAGAGGCCGTCGTCCATGGTGAAGCGCTCGCGGGTCCAGTCCACGCTGGCGCCCATGCGGCGTAGCTGGCGGGTAATGGTGCCGCCGGATTCGCCTTTCCACTCCCAGACTTTCTCAAGGAATTTCTCACGGCCCAACTCGTGGCGGTTGGTGCCTTCGCCGGCCAGTTTGCGTTCCACCACCATCTGGGTGGCGATGCCGGCATGGTCGGTGCCCACCTGCCACAGGGTGTTGCGGCCCTGCATGCGGCGGTAGCGCACCAGGGTGTCCATGATGGTGTCCTGGAAGGCGTGACCCATGTGCAGGCTGCCGGTCACATTGGGGGGCGGGATCATGATGCAGAAGGAATCACCCTGGCCGCTCGGCTTGAAATGACCGGCCTTTTCCCAGTGTTCATACCAGGATTGCTCGATGCGATCGGGTTGGTAGGTTTTGTCCATGATCACCGCTTCTAAACAAGAAAAAATGAGGGCGAATTATAGCGAAGCGGGGCGGGTTCGTCGCGGGTTGTGAGAAAACGCCTGGCACTGGGCACCGGATGCCTGGCGAGGCAAACAGAAACGGCGGCTCACTTTCACAAAGGCATCTGGGCTGAGGAGGTGAGTCAGGCTTTCCGGCGCAGGGCCGCGCGCAGCTTCAGGCGCAGGGCCTTTTCGAGCTTGGGCAGGGCCTCGGCCACCAGTTCGTCAATGGCGGCGTCGATATCGCTGTTGGTCAGCGTCGGGCGCGGTGCCGGCGCTTGCTGTGGGGCAGGTGTGGGCACGGACGGTGCTGGCGACGCTTGCGGGTTGCCTGGTTCTGGGTGGCCAGACAGGAATGGATTGGCCCGTTCGCTGGCGAGCTGCCGGATCCGCTGAGGGTCCGGAGCTGAGGTGTCTGCTGAGGGTTTCAGCAGGGGCGGCTGAGTCGGGCTGTCAGCATCATCTAGCAGCGACTGGACATCATCCAGTTCCTTGAGTAGCGCGTGTTTTGCCGTCTCCTTGTTGTTGCTCATCGCCGTGTCGCTCGCAGTGGTCAGCCCAGTTCATGAGTGGTAACGGGAAAGCCCCGGTCCCGATAGAAGCGGAAGCGTTCGCGCCCCTTTTGTCGTTCGGTCTCGGCGCCGCTGATCATTTCGGCCACCCGCTGGAAACGGGACGAAAAGTCCGGCACCTGGTCGGTGAGGTTGATCAGCACATCGTGATGATGGCCGGGGTCGTCGCCGAACCCGAGCAATACCGGTGCCTGGCCTTCACCGCCCAGGGCGTGGGGCAAGAAACCTGTTGCAGGAGATTGCCAGAATTGCGCGTCCACTTGCCGTGCATGGGCCTCATTCTGGCAATGCACATAGACCTGGCGGCCCTGTTTCAATGCTTTATCGGCAATCCGCCAGGCCAGCGCCTGGCGCACACCGTCTCCGGCCTTGCTGCTGAGATAGAAAGTGACTTCGGTCATGGCAATAAGCCTGACGCTCGACGCCGGACGCCTGACGCGGGTGGTTTTGTCAGGCGTTTGGCATCAAGCATCAGGCGTTGTCCATCAAATAGCGGGTGAGCATGGGCACAGGGCGGCCGGTGGCACCTTTGTTCATGCCACCGCTGACCCAGGCGGTGCCAGCGATGTCCAGATGCGCCCATTTCACGTCTTTGGTGAAGCGGGACAGGAAGCACGCGGCGGTGATGGAGCCGGCCTTGGGGCCGCCGATGTTCTGCATGTCAGCGAAGGGACTGTCCAGCTGGCTTTGGTACTCGTCCCACAGGGGCATGGGCCAGCCGCGGTCGCCGGTTTCCTTGCCCGCGGTGAGCAGGGCTTCGCTGAGTGCATCATCGTTGGCGTAAACCGCCTGGGCATGGGCGCCCAGTGCCACCACGCAGGCGCCGGTGAGTGTGGCGATGTCGATGACGGTATGTGGCTTGTGTTTCTGCTGCACATAGGTCAGCGCATCACACAGCACCAGACGGCCTTCTGCATCGGTGTTGAGGATCTCCACGGTCTGCCCGGACAGGGTCTTGACGATGTCCCCGGGGCGGGCGGCCCGCCCGTCCGGCATGTTTTCTGCGGCGGCCACGACGGCGACCAGATGGATCGGCAGGCCCAACTCACACACGGTCTTTACGGAGCCGAAAACGCTGGCGGCACCGCCCATGTCGTATTTCATTTCATCCATGGTGGCACCGGGTTTCAGGGAGATGCCACCGGTGTCGAAGGTGATGCCTTTGCCGACCAGTGCCACGGGGCCTTGTTTGGTCGGTTTGGCGCCTTTGTACTCCATCACAATGATCTGGCCCTGGCGTTCGGACCCTTTGGCCACCGCATGGAAGGCGCCCATGCCCATTTTTTCCGCCTGTGCCTGGCTCAGCACTTTCACGGTAAGTTTTTCGTAGTCCTTGGCCATGTCGCGGGCCACGCCGCTCAGGTATTCCGGGTAGCAGTCATTGGGGGGCAGGTTGCCCAGATCCCGGGCCAGATTGACCCCAACACCGACCGCCTTGCCGGTTTTGTGTGCCTTGGCAAGCGCAGGTTCTTTACCCGCGTGACAAAAGGTCAGTTTGGCCAGTTTGCTGGCCGGTGCCGGATTGCTGCGGTAGGCGTCGAAACGGTAGGTGTTTTCTTCCACTACCCGACTGCCTTCGCGAACTTGCCATTCCTGTGTTTGGGGCAGGGAGTTATCCAACAGCCACAGGGCCTGTTTCACCGGGGCGGCGGTCAGGGCTTTGGTCGTTTTTTGTACCAGGGAGAGCCAGCCCTGGTCACTAAGCGGGCTATCGCCGGTGCCGACCAGCAGCAGGCGGGCCGCGTTGGCGCCAGCGGGAGTATGCAGCCAACTCATTTGACCTTTGCTTGCGCTGAAATCGCCGGCCTTCATGAACTGGGCAATGTGTTCGCGGGTGCTGTCGGGCAGGGCTTCGGGAAGATCATTTTTCTTGCTCAGCAGTACGACCAGGGCGTCTGCCTTGCTTTTTTCCAGGGGCTTGTTGCTTACTGCGAAGTCCATGCTGTCTCCAGATCAAGAAAAGGGTGGGGCGCGGTTCACCCGATAAATAAAGGAAATAGTGGGCCGTCACGCGCGGAAACGCAATCCGTTCAGCGCTATCTACCGGTGGCCTTGTTCACACGGGATTATCACCTTGGTCGAGCACTCAGTTACACTAGGTGGCATTCACTGCTGCCGCAGGCGTTTTTGCCCGGCGGTGTGTGCCGGGCTGTGGGTTATTCACCTGCCGTTATTGTGCCCGGTGCGTTTTGCAGACAGCAATGAGTGGGCCTGCCCTTGATTCTTCATCGATATATTAACCGGCAAGTGTTCATGACCACGGTACTGGTCACCTTTATTCTGGTGATGGTGCTGGTCAGTGGGCGCTTTATCAAATACCTGGCGGAAGCCGCGGCCGGTGAAATTGCCGCCGATGCCTTGTTCCTGGTGATGGCGTTCCGCATGCCGGAATTCCTGCAGATGATCGTTCCTCTGAGCTTGTACATCGCCTTGCTGCTGGTGCTGGGGCGCATGCACATGGACAACGAAATGGTGGTGCTGCAGGCCGGCGGCCAGGGTAACGGCCGGGTGGTGCGTTCGCTGGCGGTGCCCATCTTGATGGCCACCACTCTGGTGGGCATGTTTTCTCTCTACGTCACGCCGCGCGGGGATGCAGAGGTGAACCGGATTTTTGAGGAGCAGAAGGACCGGTCGGTGCTGGAACTGCTTACGCCGGGACGGTTTCACGTCAAAGGCTCCAGCGACTCCCAGCGCGCGACCTATGCGGAACACTTGAACCGGGAAAAGGGTGTTCTGGAAAATGTCTTCGTGGCCGATGCCCGTTTTGAAAGCCAGGGCGAGGCCGGCCGCTTGCTCACCGTCTGGGCGAAAAGCGGCAAGCTGGTGGTGGAAGAAGGCATCAGTTACCTGCTGCTGACGGACGGTTTCCAGTATCAGGGCAAGCCGGGCCAGCTGGACTACAAGGAAGTGGGCTTCAAGGAAGCCCGAGTGCGTATTGGTGGCGAAAAAACCGATAGTCGCCCCCCCAAAGTGCGGGGGCGCTCTACCCAGGAGCTGGTGGATCAGCGAGCCGACAACAAGGCGGCGCTGGCGGAGCTGCAGTGGCGCCTCTCGCTGATTCTCACCGTGCCGATCATGGCGCTGGCGGCGATTCCGCTGGCGCGGGTCAATCCGCGGCAAGGCCGCTTTTATCGTCTTATTCCCGCGGTACTGGGTTATATGTTGTACGTGGGCATGTTGTTGGTATGTCGCAGCGCCATTGAAGACCATAAAGGGGCGCTGCCCTGGTACCTGAGCATGATCTGGATCCACCTGAGCGCTGGGGCGGTGGTCTTTCTGCTCTACTTTGGCCGGCGCCTGTTCCGGCGGAGGGCGCGCTCATGAGATTGCTCAAGCGCTACTTCTGGCGGGCGGTGATGATCCCGACTCTGGCCATACTGTTTATTATTGTCGGGCTGGATTGTCTGTTCGGCTTTGTTTATGAGCTGGAGTTTCTCCGCGGCAATTATCAGGTCATGGAAGCGCTACAGTTTATCCTGACTACCACGCCGCGACGCTTTTACGAGTACATGCCCATGGCCATTTTGCTGGGCACCCTGATTGGTCTGGGGCTGCTGGCCAATAGCGGTGAGCTGTCGGTGATTCGTGCGGCTGGGGTTTCCACCCTGAAAGTGAGCTGGCTGGTACTGCGCCCGGTATTGATGCTGATCATCCTGTCGATTCCCCTGGGTGAATACCTGACGCCTTACAGCGAGCAGGTGGCGCAGAGTAACCGTTCCATGGCTGAGGGGGGCGGTGAAGCGTTGCGCTCCAAGTACGGCTACTGGCATCGGGAAGGGCCGGAATTTATTCATATCAATGCGGTGCAGCCCAATGGCGTGCTGCACGGTTTGACCCGCTATCGCTTCAGTGATGGCCAGAAACTGACAGAAACCCAATATGTGGAGCGGGCGATCTATCAAGGGGATTTCTGGTCGCTGGAGGGTATCCACGGCACCCGGCTGTTCGAGGATCACGCTGAAACCTACCAGCAAGATCAGGGCGAATGGCAAACAGAACTGACGCCGCAGTTGCTCAGCATCGTGGTGCTCAAGCCGGACAATCTGGCGCTGGTCAAGCTGCTGGAATATACCCGTTACCTGCAGCGTCAGGGTCTGGAAACCGCAGACTATATGCTTAGCTTCTGGCAGAAACTGTTCATGCCGCTGGCGACCATTGGCATGGTGCTGATCGCCATCTCCTTTGTGTTCGGCCCCTTGCGGGAAGTGACCATGGGCCTGCGGCTGACGGCGGGTATCGTCGCCGGGTTGATCTTCCATTACGGCCAGCAATTCTTCGGCCAGTTGTCGCTGGTCTTCCATACTGACCCGCTTCTGGCTGCCATCCTGCCGCCGTCCCTGTGTCTGGTGCTGGGTATCTGGCTACTGCAGCGAGTGCGATGAGATGAGCTGCTGGCGGGGGCAGGGACGCACCCATGCAGGCCGCCGGTCGGC
The DNA here is from genome assembly GCF_001635175.1 of Alcanivorax sp. HI0083. Lineage (NCBI taxonomy): Bacteria > Pseudomonadati > Pseudomonadota > Gammaproteobacteria > Oceanospirillales > Alcanivoracaceae > Alcanivorax > Alcanivorax sp. HI0083. Next base: position 12,245 of record NZ_LWFX01001353.1, read on the forward strand.
CAATGAAGACGCGCTGGTGTGCCGTGACGGCGAGGGCCTGTGGGCCGTTATTGATGGCATGGGCGGGCATGATGCCGGCGACCTTGCCGCCACCATGATCCGTCATGCACTGGAAAATCTTGCCCTCGGGGGCGGTATTGCCCACCGGTTGCTGGCGGTGGATGCCGCCCTGCAAAGCGCCAACCATGCCATCCGTCATCACGCCGCCATGCACCTGGGAAGCAAGCCCATGGGGGCGACGGTTGTCGTGCTGCTGATTCACGATGGCGAGGCTGGGGTGCTGTGGGCCGGCGATGCCCGGCTTTACCGGCATGATCCGTCGCGCACCAGTGCCATCACCAAGGACCACACCCCTGTGCAGGCACTGGTGGACGCAGGCGAGATCAACGAAGAAGAGGCCATGTGCCATCCCCGTAGCCACGTGATTTATCAGGCCATTGGTAATGGCGACAAGCTGAAACTGGAACAAATCCGGTTTGCGGTAGAGGCTGGCCAGCAATTCCTGCTGACCACCGATGGCGTGCATTCTGTGCTGCGGTTGCCTGAAATACATCAATTGCTGGCCGAGGGTGCCAGCGAGTCCGCCATTCTCAAGGCGGCTTTGAATGCGGGTAGCCGGGATAACGTGACCACGATCAAAATTGCTTTCGGTTAACGTAAAGGCTGGAAAAGCCGTGAAGGGCTGGTATACTCGCGCCCCACTGCCAGAGTGGTGGAATTGGTAGACACGACGGATTCAAAATCCGTTGCCTTCACGGGCGTGCCGGTTCAAGTCCGGCCTCTGGTACCAAATGACGGTCCGGCAGCATCCGAAGAGCTCCTCGAAAGCTTTAAAAACAGCAAGTTATCGATGAGTTTCTTCCGCTGCCGTCCGACAAGGTTTGTTGACATCTGGCCCCACCTGGGGCCAACTTTGGGGCCAACTCCACAGCCCAAAGCCGGCGAAAGCCATGGAAACCAACAAACTCAGCGACGTCAAAATCCGCGCAGCAAAGCCCCAAGACAAGCTCTACAGCATCTCCGATGGCGAGGGCATGTTCCTGGAGATCTCTCCCAAAGGCGGCAAATGGTGGCGCTTCAAATACCGCTTCAACGGTAAGCAAAAGCGCCTCTCTCTTGGCACCTACCCCAGCACAAGTCTGAAAGCAGCCCGAGACAAGCGGCAGCAAGCCCGAGAGCTGCTGGCATCTGGCGTTGACCCCGGTGATCAGCGTAAAGCCGATAAGATGGCCACAGAGACTGCCTTGCGCAATACCTTTGCCGGGGTGGCGGAAGAGTGGGCACAGAACAAGGTGAGTAGCGAGAAGTGGACGCCGACAACGGAGAGGAAGCGGCGCATCTGGCTGGATAATGGCCTCCTTCCATTCCTGGGCAGCCGGCCCATTTCTGAAATCACCACGGCTGAGCTGTGGAATGTGCTTCAGCGTACCCAAAAGACCAGTGGCTATACCGCCAATCGCTTGAGGGGGATGGCCTCCGAGATCTTCAACTTTGCCATGGCGACCGGTCGTGCCGATAACAATCCCGCCTTGCCTCTTCAGGGGCAGATTGCCGTTAAGAAAGAAAAGCACCGCCTGGCGATTCTGGAGCCAGAGGAAGTCGGCAAGATGCTTCGGGCCATTGATGCCTGTCAGGCAGCAGCCACCACCAAAGCCGCGGCCCGGTTGGCTCCGCTGGTATTCGTCCGGCCTGGCGAATTGCGTCATGCCGAATGGTCAGAAATTGACCTGAAGAAGGCCCTTTGGAGCATTCCTGCAGAGAAAATGAAGATGCGGGAGCCCCACGTAGTCCCCCTGTCTCGCCAGGCTGTCGCGATCCTCCAGGAAATCCAGCCGCTCACCGGGAATTGCCGCTATGTTTTCGAGGGCACTAAGCCGGGGGAGCCGATCAGTGACAATACCCTCAACAAGCTACTGAAAACCCTTGGTTACAAGGGAAGGATGACCCAGCACGGATGGCGCGCCATTGCCCGTACCCTGCTTGATGAAGTCCTGGACGTCCGGGTGGACTGGATCGAGCACCAGCTTGCTCACTCCGTCAGGGACGCCAACGGTCGGGCCTATAACCGTACTTCGCACCTGGAGGGTCGTGTGGGGATGATGCAGCAGTGGGCGGATTACCTGGATGATTTGAAGGCCAAGAAGGCTTGATGTGGCGGGTGTGAGCTGGCCCTTATGGGTTGGGGTCTTGTTATGGTTGTCGAAAAGAAGGTTGGGCCGACCGTCCGTGGTCGGCCGTATGTCCGCCGAGGCGAGGTGTGTATGCCTGCTGTTTTGTCTTAGTTGGCATCGGCTGGTTTTTGCTCGTTTGCCTCCTGAATGAGCACCTCAACGACTTCGTGCGGCTTCATGCTCCATTCCTCAGAAAGAGCACTGAGCTTGTCTCGGGTGTCCTTGGTTAGCGGCATATAATGCTGCTTCTTGGCCTTGCCTGAATCGCGATACTTCTTCTGGCTCCAGGTCTTCTTCATCTTCTCTTGGAATAGTTGTTTCTCGGCAGGGTGGCCGTATGACATATCGTCTAGCGTGGCGAGTATGCAGGCCAGGAGGTCTTTGTTGTCTATGGGGCTGGGAAGCGGAGCGGCTACCTGCTGCTTGATTAAGTAGCTCCAGGCCCACTTCAGTTGTGCTGAGTCTTTTGGGTTGATCCATTGTGTTTCATGGTCTGGGGTGCGGATACTTGCCCATTCAGTTCTTCTCTCGTTTATAAAGGCTTGCTTGTTCTCGATGGTTTCCTCCCAGAGGTCCAGGGTGAGAATGATTGCGTCTTTTCTTTCCTCTCTAGGAGTTTGGTCAACGGAGATTGGTTGGTAGCCAGAAGGCTGCCTGGCCAGATGTTGTGTTTGGGAAAGAAGCCAGACGAGCAGGCGGTCGCCGTCTGAATCCATCCATTCAAGCCATTTTGCGTCAAGGAGTTGGCTCTCTTTCTTGTTAAGGAGGCCTTGGATGAGTTCCTCTGGATGGTTGTGTGAGTTGATCGTGCTGGCCAGAACGCCAGGGCGCTCAGTTTTGGGAACATCTGCTTCGTTAGGTAGTCGTGCGCCTTGAAAAATCAATGTCCTCCATAGCCAGCGGAGTTCGCGTTCACTGAATTTGTTTAGCGGGGAGGGAAGTGCTGAGTTGCCGAACTTGTATAGCATAACGTTGTTCCGTGACATGTTGATCTACAATGTAGATTGTCACATAGGGAATTGTTGTTCAATGGTTTGTGTGGTTTGTGGCGATAATTTTGTAGAGAGGCGCGTCGAGTCTTCGTCGAAGAATTGGTAGAGTCCACCGTAGAATTGTCCGTGGACGTAGGCTGCTTTTGGCTAAGAGGCTGTTATTGAAGAGATAATTCTATCTTCTGATCTTACTCCTCGAGCAACTTCTGTCAATGGCAAGTCGCCGCCGTTGCCATTGGGGCTAAAGCTACCAAGAGGCAAGGTCGAGTGCTTCGAGAAGGGTCGACCGGCAGCCGTAGATAGCCATCGTGTAACTGTGGGGCAGGTCTTCAGGTTCTGTGATTGGGGAGGGTGATAAATGATGAAACTTTGTTCAGTGGCCTGTTGGGGGGTTGACCTAACTTGGGAGTGGATTTGAGATAGGGTCCTAGGACTGTTGTGGCTTGGGCTGCTTTTCGGTCCCGGTAATAGTATTGATAGAAGGGGTTAAAGAGGGTTCTCTACCCTCTGATTCATATCACATACAAGTATGATCAAAATACCAGTAAGTAATTGATAGATAAGACCTACATAGTCATGTCTGGTTAATTAATACACACCAGCTAATTCCTATGGATTCATTACATTCAAGGAGTTAGCAATGAGACGTCGTCACCCAGACAATACCCACCTGACTTACCACCACTCAGGCCCCTGGAACGGATATGAGGTTCAACTACAGAGAGGGCCATTATTCATTCCATACCTGGAGCGTATCCACCAGACCATGCATCGAGCTATCCATAGTCAGGCAAGCACTATGGCAGTGAGGGTAGATCTCAATCTTCCTGAAAATGGGTATGTACAATCTGGGGATTGGTTTGGTTCCTTCATTCGGTCTCTAAAAGAACAGGTGGATGCGGAGCTGGAGCGACGTAAACGCGAGGGTCGATGGGTGCCTGATTGTAAATTGGGTTACATAGGCGTCGAGGAGAAGGTAGGAGGTCAGCAGGTTCATTATCATGCCTGCTTGTTCCTGAATGGTGAGATCTATCGTGGGCTAGGCGAGTTTCCCACAGGGAGGGGCTTCGATCCGGATGTGCTGGGAGATCCACGGGCTGAGCGGGCAGATAGCCTGGCTAAAAAGATTGTTATGGCTTGGGCCAGGGCATTGGGAATGACCATGAGAGAAGCGGCTGGCTTGGTGCATTTCCCTACAGGAGGGGTGTACCGGCTGAGGCGTAGTAGCGCGGGATTCGAAGCGACTGAAGCTGGGCTGTTTAATCGGCTGAGCTACCTAGCGAAGGCGCAGAGCAAAAGGTTCGGCAGAGGAGGCCGAAATATTCGCTATAGTCGGGCTGGTTAGCGCCAGAGGGCATCTGGCCGTTTTTTACAGCCATGGCTCATCTCATGAGCAGAAGGAGATATCTCATGAGAATCATTCGATTGAAAGAAGTCATGGAAACTACAGGTCTGGGCCGATCATCCATCTATAAGTACGCCCAAGAGGGCTCATTCCCGAAACCCGTGAGCCTGGGAGGGCGCTCATCGGGCTGGGTGCTGGATGAAGTGGAGGAGTGGGTGATCGAACAGATTGCCAAGCGGGATCAGCGTTTAGAAGAGGAGGGCATGCGGGCTGGCGGTTAGCCGGCCCCCCACAGCCAACCTTTAACCTCATCCTCGTTGGCCAGTACCACCTGCTGGGCCTCCGGGTCTCGGTGTCGCGACCCATCTAGTCTAAGCAGTTGCACAATGTAATTGGCCATGGCAGCCCGACACTCAATAGTCAGCGCTCCATCGGTCATGTCGTAATCCCGCGCAACCACGTCCTGTTGAGCCACAGAGAGGCGAGGATCCGGGGTGACATGCAGAATGAGTCGTTCTTGCCACGCATGATCATCCTGCTCAGTGTGGTGTTCGCTTTGTTCGGTGAATTCGGTGAATTCGGTGAATTCGGGTTCATCCTGAATCCGGCTTAATACGAAATCCCGGTAGTCGCTACTCTTCTCGCACCAGGCCCGGGCATGCCAGCGCATGCCATTGTGTGCCACGGTGTGAGGTTGAATGATGCGGGATTCCGGCTCCGGGTTGCTCAAGGAAGTGTACTGGATTTCCACGCGTAGTTTGTCCCGGCAGGCCTGGAGAATCGGGCACAGCACACTGGGGCGTAGGTCACGAGAAGGAGGAAGCAGCACTTCGGTATTGAGTTCGCGCACATCCAGGGTCTCAAAGGCACAACTGAGATCCTCCCGGGAATGCATCATCTGCAGGTACTCATCCGCCACGCCCCTTGTGAATACGGGCTTGAAGGTGCTGGCGGGCTTGTACCCCTTCAGGGAACGGTCGTATTCCAGGTTGCCGGGCGCATATTCCCCCAGGTACTGATTGATGTCCTTACTGGCCTGCTGCCGGCCAATGCCAAACGCCCGCTGAAGATGGTTAGTGGTCAGCCGCCCCTCCCAAAGGGAGATCACCTCAATCAACCGATAGCGCAATAACAGATCCCAGCGCAGCGGCCAGTCCGCTGCGTTTTTGCCCGCAACCCGTGCCATGGATGTGCTCCAAAAAGCGATATATGCCAAAAGGCGACGTGTACGAGTCGCCAGTATTGTCATGTAGATAATAAGTAAATAGCCTTTGGGTGTCATCATGGACGAGACAAAAGCGGCAGGATGCCGCATCTGACTTAGGGAAAAGTGGCAAAGGAGAAAACAATGAAAGTCTATGCACTACTGATGCTGGTCCTGGCGGTCATGGCCATTACAGGCTGTTCAGACCCCACCATTGACGCCTCCAGTGAGGCCAACATGAAAGAGTCAGTAGCCAAGGTGCGGGAGTCATTACCTGAGGCGAAGCGGACAGATTTCGATCAGGCGGTTCAGTTGATCGCCTTTGGTCAGATCGATATGAAGAGCCTGTTTGCCAATGGCGGTGCCGATGCGGGTGATGTGGAGGGCAAAATGCGCGACGCCTTGAACGGCAAGACGGCGGAGCAGGTGCTTGCCCAAGCAGAGCAAATTCAGGCCGAGCGCAAAGCCCGCGAGAAAGAGCAGGCACTGGCCGAGATCCGCGAACTTGTTGCCAAGCGGGACAAGGCTGAGCAGGCCAAACAACAGCTGGATAAGTTCCAGGTGGTACGTTCCCGCTTCACTATGCGAGAAAGGCAATACCTTGGCAAACAGCCGATCATTGAGCTAACGGTCAAGAACGGCACGGATCAGGCCATCTCCCGTGCCTACTTCTCCGGCACCATCGCCAGCCCTGATCGGAGCGTGCCTTGGCATGAAGATCAGTTCAATTACAGCATCTCAGGTGGTCTGGAGCCCGGCGAAGAAGCTACCTGGACGCTGGCACCGAACAGTTATTCTGACTGGGGCAAGGTGAATGCCCCTGCAGATGCCGTCTTTACCGTGATGGTGGAAAAGCTGGATGGGCCGGATGGGGAAGCCCTGTATTCCACAAGAGACTTCAGCGAGAGGGACCAAGAGCGTCTGGCTGAGCTGAAACAGCAATATGATGTTGATTAAACAGAGCATTATGCAGATTGCAGAGAAATAGGGATGGGTAAAATGTAGAGGGGGAGGCAGTCATAGCTCTTTGTGATAGCCTTCTCAAAAAAGTGAATATACTTCACGCGTCTTGAGAAGCTGCTTTGCCATCAAGGTGGCATCAGGGCTGAGAGCGAAGAGCATTGGGATTCTGACAATGAGCAAGAATCGCCAAGCATTATGGAGCCTCGCCTCCCGGTGTATAGGGGTGTCGTGCCGGGGCAGGCAGGGGAAAAGGGATTTATGAAGTCTGTCAATTTCGAGTTTCTACGCCCGGCCAATGAGTCGTTGGCCGAAGTGGCCGGTTTGGCCGAGGCGGTCCTGCATATTGATCCCGGCAGCGCCCTGACCCGGCTCAGGGGCTTTGCAGAAGAGGTCACCAAGGCCATCTACAAAGAAGAGCTCCTTCCGCGCCTGCCTCAGGCGAGCTTCTACGAGTTGCTCAAAGACCCGGTGTTCACAGCCTGTACCAGCAAGCCGCTGATCTACCAGATCAATGCTCTGCGCATTCAGGGCAATGAGACCGCTCATGGTGCCAAGGGCTCGGTGCGGGATGCCAAACTGGCATTGGGTATAGCGCACCAGCTCGCCATGTACATGGCAATCAAGTATTACGGGAAGAAGAAGGCAGATATTCCTGACTTCCAGGAAATCCCGGATCAATCCGCTGCGCTTGGCGAGCTAAAGCAATCGGTCAGTGCTTACAAGGAAAAGCTGGAAGCCCGGCAGGAGGAGGTAAAGGCTCTCCTGGATGAGTTGGATAGAGAGCGGACGAAAAATGTTCAGCATATCGATCCGCCCCAGCCTATAGAGCAGCAAGAGAAGCACCAGAAAAGCCAGGCGGTTACCGATAGCCTGCAGTGGAACGAGGCCAAAACCCGCAAGCAGCTCATTGATGTCATGCTCACCAAGGCAGGCTGGGATGTGGATGACCCGGAGCAGGTTGGCCAGGAAGTCGAAGTGGACTTCCCCAATAACCCATCAGGCAAGGGATATGCCGACTACGTGCTGTGGGGCGATAACGGCCAGCCCCTGGCTGTCGTGGAAGCCAAGAAATCTGGAAACACCAGCCTGCAGGCGGGCCGCGAGCAGGCCCGTTTGTATGCCGATGCCTTTGAGCGCATGGGCTACCAGCGCCCGGTCATCTTCTACAGCAATGGCTACGAAACCTTCATCTGGGATGATCACCAGTACAACGCGTACCGTCAGGTCTACGGTTTCTATAGTAAAGACAGCCTAAATTACCTGATTTACCAGCGCCACTACCGCGCCGCCGAGCTGGAGAAGTTCAACCCGGAGCTGCGCATTGCGGATCGCCCTTACCAGATAGAAGCCATCAAAACGGTTGCCGCTCACTTTCAAGGCCAGCGCCGCAAGGCCTTGATCATTCAGGCCACGGGCACGGGGAAAACCCGAGTGGCCATTGCCCTGGGCGAGCTATTGTTGCGCACCGGCTGGGCCAAGCGGGTATTGTTCCTTTGCGATCGCAAGGAACTGCGCATTCAGGCGGATGATGCCTTCAAGCAGAACCTGCCCAGCGAACCGCGCTGTGTCATCGGCGAAACCAACCAGATCGACCAGAATGCGCGCATCTACATCGCCACCTATCCCGGCATGATGAACCGCTTCGCGCAGCTGGACGTGGGCTTTTTCGACCTGATCATCGCCGATGAATCCCACCGCAGTATCTACAACAAATACCGGGATCTGTTTGACTACTTCGATGCGCTCGAAGTGGGGCTCACCGCCACCCCGGTGAAATTCATCAGCCGCAACACCTTCGACATGTTCGGTTGTGAAACCACTGACCCCACCTTCGAATTTGGTCTGGATGCGGCCATCAACAACGAACCGCCGTACCTGGTGCCGTTCCGGGTCAAGGATCTCACCACCGACTTCCTGCGTGATGGCATTCACTACAACGACCTGGATGATGAGCAAAAGCAGCGGCTGGAAGAGGATCTGGGAGAGGAAGAAGCCCGCAACACCACCATCGCCGGCAAGGACATTGGCCGTAAGATCTTCAGCGAAGATACCGACCGCATCATCCTGGAAAACCTGATCAATAACGGCATCAAGGATGAAACCGGTTCCCTGGTGGGCAAGACCATCATTTTTGCCCAGCGCCAGGACCACGCGGAGCACCTGGAAGCGCTGTTCTGCAAGCTCTATCCGCAATATGGCACGAAGGTATGCAAGGTCATCCACAACAAGGTTCCTCATGTGGATAGCCTGATCAAGGAATTCAAGAAAGCCGACAATGACTTCCGCATCGCCATTTCCGTCGACATGCTCGACACCGGCATTGATGTCCCCGAAGTGGTCAACCTGGTCTTTGCCAAGCCAGTCAAATCCTGGGTCAAGTTCTGGCAGATGATAGGTCGCGGTACCCGTCTATGCTCGAACCTGTTTGGCCCCGGCAAGGATAAAACCGAATTCCTGATCTTCGATCATTACAGCAACTTCGATTTCTTCGAGCAGGAATATAAAGAGCCGGAAGACACCGGCGGAAAATCCTTGTTGCAGACCACCTTCGAGGCCCGTCTGGAGCTGGCCGAAAGCGCACTCAAGAACAGTAATGCTCCAGCATTCGATGCTGCCATCGCACTGCTTCAGGCAGACATCAACGACCTGCCGGAAACCAGCGTTGCCGTAAAACGTGAGCTGCGCCTGGTACACCAGCTTCAGCAAACCGATGCCCTGAAGAAATTCGAGGCCTCAACCCGGCATAAGCTTGCCGAAACGCTATCGCCCCTTATGTCAGCCAGAGTGCTGCGAGACAAGCACGCCACCGCGCTGGATAAGCTGATCGCCAGCATCCAGCGCTGCCTGGTGGAGCAGGCCAGTTGTTTTGAAGATGGTCGGGATGAATTCCTGGCCGAACTGGACAAGCTGGCGGTGAATATCCAGGCCGTCCGGCAGAAAGATGCCCTGATCGCCGACGTACGCAGTGCAGACTTCTGGCAGCAGCCCAGCATCGAGAAACTGGAAAATGCCCGCAGCGGGTTGCGCGGCATCATGAAATACAAGCAATCCGGCGGAACAGGCGGCTACACCACGCCTTCTACCGGTACGTCTGATGGTGGAGTAGCGGAAGGGGAGCGGCAAGTCACCATCGCCGGTGCCAACGAAGCCATGATCTACCGTCGCCGCCTGAAAGGCATACTCGATGACATGCTGGCCGCCAACCCGGTCTTGCAGAAAATCCGCCAGGGCGAGCCCATTGCCGTGACGGAGCTGGAAACGCTCACCTCCACCATCCTCACCAGCCACCCCGGCGTCAGCCTCGAAGTCCTTAACGACTTCTATGGCCGTACCGCCGACCAACTGGCTGTCACCGTCCGGGAAATCATCGGGTTGGACCCGCAGGCAGTGGAAAACCATTTTAAACAGTTTCTTCACCAGCACCCCAACCTCACTGCCCAGCAGGTGCGTTTCATGAACCTGCTCAAGAACCACATTGCCCAGCATGGTTCCATCGTCGTGGACAAGCTCTACGAGGCACCGTTCGACAGCATCTCCCACGAGGGCATCGACGGCGTCTTCAGCCCTGAAGATGTGGATGACCTCATTGCTGTGCTGAAACCCTTTCTGCGCCAGGATGATGCGCATTGATTGACAAGGAATAAGGACGAAGGATGCTCTGGAACACCGAACATAGCGTGGTAATGGCGGTTGCAGCCGTGGTCTTTATCGGCGTGGGCTATTTGCTGGCCGCGCTGAAAGCAGCAAAACGGGTTGCCGGTCTGGAAGGCCAGCTCGATCAGGGCAAGGCGGACCTGCAAGAAACCCGGGAACAGCTGGCACAGGCCCAACAAGAAGTCTCGACGCTAAAAGTAACCACTCACCAGCAAGAACTGGAAATGAGCAAGCTGACTTCCGAGCTTGCCACAGAGCAGAGCCGTGTTCAGGAACGCCAAACACGCCTTCAAGAACTCCAGACCCAGTCAACATCAGAGCTGCAGCAGGCGCGGGACGAATTGCGAACCATCCGTGATGAAAAACACCATGCAGAGAAAAGCCTGGAAGCGGCCCAGTCCGATATCCGTGCCAGCGAGAAACGCCTGGAGGACGCCAATGCCCGCATTCAGGAGCTGAAAGACCAGGCCGCTGAAAATGCACAAGCCCATAAGACCTTGAATGAACGCTACCTTAGCCTGAATACCGAACACACCGAACTGAAGACCAACCTGGAACGCAAGGAAGAGCACTACAAGGAGCAGTTAGAACAACTGGGCGAGGCCCGGCAGTCCCTCACCAAGGAATTCGAGAACCTGGCCCACAAGATCTTCGAGGAAAAGGGCAAGACCTTCACCGATACCAGCAAGGCCAGCATCGACGTGATGCTCAAGCCTTTCCGTGAGCAGATTGAAGGCTTCCAGAAGCGCGTCAACGAAGTGCATGAATCCTCCGTGCGTGGCCAGACCGAGATGAACGGCAAAATCCGTGAAGTGCTGGAAATCGGCATGAAGATGAGCGCCGAAGCCAACAACCTCACCTCGGCCCTGAAGGGCGACTCCCAGCAGCGCGGTGCCTGGGGCGAAGTGCAGCTCCGCCGCACCCTGGAAATGAGCGGCCTGATCGAAGGTGACCATTACGACGCCCAGAGCGAGTTCAAGGATGCCGAAGGCAAGAGAAAGCGCCCGGATTACCTGATCAAGCTGCCGGATGGAAAGCACATCATCATCGACAGCAAGGTATCCCTGGTGGCCTATGACAAGGCCGTCAGCGCGGAAACCCCGGAAGAGCACCGTCTGGCCATGGATGAACACGTCAAGGCCATCAAACGCCATATCGATGACCTGGAAGGCAAGGATTACACCAACCTTATCGGCATGCGCAGCCCCAGCTTTACCCTCATGTTCATGCCCATCGAGCCCGCCTATATCGAGGCCCTCAAATACGACAAGGGGCTGTTCGAATACGGTTACAAGAAGAACATCGTGCTGGTCTCCCACACCACGCTCATTCCTATCCTGCGTACCGTTTCCAACCTGTGGATGATCGAGCGTAGCAATGCGGAAGCCCGCGAGATCTCCGAAAAGGCGGGTGAAATCTTTAATCAGGTTTGCACCGTGGCAGAACGGCTCAACAAGCTGGGCGGCACCCTGAAAACCGTCAGCAGCCACTACAACAACACCATAACGGCGCTGGCGGGGCAGCAGGGCCTGTATGGGAAAGTGGAGCGCTTCGGCCAGCTTTCCACCAAAGTTAGCAAGTCACTGCCGAGCTTGGAGCCTGTGCATACCGATATTGAATCCGAGCGCCTTGCCTTGATCGTAGAGCCGCTGGAAGAACCAGAAGAGCAAGATGAGGAAACAACCGCTCAGGGCGAATCGATAGACCAGATCAGCGACCAATCACATACAGATGCTGACGAATCAGCAGATGAAACACCGAATCAAGAGATCAACTAAATGCTCACAGGCCAGCTAAAAAACGACATCGACAAACTCTGGGAAAAATTCTGGACCGGGGGCATCACCAACCCCCTCACGGTTATCGAGCAGATCAGCTACCTCATGTTCGCCCGCATGCTCGACATGCAGGAAGAAGTGGCAGAGCGTAAAGCCGCCCGCAGCAAGAAGGAGTTCGACCGCCTGTTCCCGAACACCCCCGAAGGTCAGCTACTGCGCTGGAAGAACTTCAAGAACCTCAGCGGTAAAGAGCTGCATAAACACCTCAAAAATGAGGTCTACCCCTATTTTGCCAGCCTGGGGCAACATGCAGAAGAGGAGGGCCTGGGCAGCGAAGGCAGTGCCACCCAGGCCCTGGGTCACATCGGCGAATACATGAAAGACGCCGATCTGGAGATCAAGAACGAATCCGTACTGGTCTCCGCCGTGGAAATGGTCGATAACCTGCCGCTCACCCAGAGCGACGTGAAAGGTGACATCTACGAATACCTGCTCAGCAAACTCACCACCGCCGGCATCAACGGTCAGTTCCGTACCCCGCGCCACATCATCGATGCCATGGTGGAGCTGATCGACCCGCAACCCACCGATATCATCTGCGACCCGGCCTGCGGTACCGCCGGTTTCCTGGCCCGCACCATGGAATACCTCAACCGGGTGCATTCCAGCGATGCCGGTACCTTCGAAGACGAGGAGGGCAACAAGCACTACACCGGCGACCTGTTGGACCCCTACCGGGAACACATCAATAAACAGATGTTCTGGGGCTTCGACTTCGACACCACCATGCTGCGCGTCTCCAGCATGAACATGATGCTTCACGGCGTAAACGGCGCCAATATTCTGTATCAGGACAGCCTCAACAAGTCCGTAAAGGAAAACTACCCGGAACAGGAAGAAGACTTCTTCGACATCATCCTCGCCAACCCGCCGTTCAAGGGCAGTCTGGATGAAACCAACACCAACCCGGATGTGCTCGGCCTGGTCAAAACCAAAAAGACCGAGCTGTTGTTCGTCGCCCACATCCTTCGCGCCCTAAAACTCGGTGGCCGCGCCGCCGTCATCGTCCCCGATGGCGTGCTGTTCGGCTCCTCCAAGGCCCACCAGCAACTGCGCAAGGAGCTCATCGAAAACAACCAGCTCGAAGGCATCGTCAGCCTCCCCAGTGGTGTGTTCAAACCCTACGCCGGTGTCAGCACCGCCATCCTGCTCTTCACCAAAGGCGGCACCACCGAGCGGGTCTGGTTCTACGATCTACAAGCCGACGGCTACAGCCTGGACGACAAGCGCACCCCGCTGAAAGGCGAAGGCGGCGATGACTTGCCAGATGCCATTGCCAAATGGAAGCAGTACAGGGAACTGGTGGAAGCCAACGCCAGCGACAAGAAAATAGAAAAAGCCTTTGGCGACAAGACCCGGAAAGCCTTCGTCGTCAACGCCGCCGACATCGCCAGCAACAAGTATGACCTCTCCATCAATCGCTACAAGGAAGTGGTGTACGAAGAGGAAGAGTACGAAGACCCGAAAGTGATCCTCAAACGGCTAATGGCGCTGGAAGAAGAAATTATGGGCGATTTGAAGGATTTGGAGGGGATGCTGTGAGTTGGCCGATGAGACAGATTGTCGATGTGGCAGATATTTTGTCAGGAAATGCATGGAAGTCGGCTAACTTTTCTTCAGATCCCAGCGTTGGTTTACCAGTTATCAGGATTCAAAATGTCTCAGATACAAAAACTGACTTTGTGTATTGGGATGGTGAACCTCTTGATAAGTATATAATAAAGAATGGAGACCTCTTACTGAGCCTTTCAGGAAATGTAAAACTTTGTCAGTGGCAATATGGAGAAGCATTATTAAACCAACGTGTTGTTAGGCTTTCTCCAAGAGCAGGGGTAGATACACGTTATTTTTATTGGTCCTTAAGAAGAGTTGTACAAAAAATTGAGGCTTTGGCAAAGCATGCAGTAATTGCAAATGTTTCTGTGTCAGATTTAAAGTCATTTGAAATTCCCCTCCCACCCCTAACTGAACAAAAACGCATCGCCAACATCCTCGACAAAGCCGACGCCATCCGCCACAAACGCCAGCAAGCCATCCAACTCGCCGACGAATTCCTCCGCGCCGTGTTTCTGGATATGTTCGGTGATCCAGTGACTAACCCGAAGGGGTGGGAAGTGGAGACTCTTTCTTCTCTTGTGGTTGGGAAGCTTCAGAACGGCGCTTACTTCCCAAAAGAAAAATATTCTTCAAAAGGTGTTGAAATGGTTCATATGGCGGACGCATTTTACGATGTGGTTCCTCGAGGGCAGCTCAAGAGAGTGAATGCTTCGGCTAAAGAAATCGAAAAGTATGGGTTGGGAGTGGAGGATATAATGATATCGCGCCGCTCGTTGAATTATGAAGGGGCCGCTAAGCCAACCTTGATTCCAGAGTCGAGCGAACCTTTGATATTTGAGTCGTCAATGATTCGGTTAACGCCGAACCCTGAGTTGATAAATAAGAGGTATCTATTTCAGTATTTGTCCGATCCTTCAGTGAAGGATCACCATGTCAGGAAATACGTTACCGGTGCAACCATTAAGGGAATTAGCCAGAAAAATCTTGAGAAAGTAGAGGTTCTTGTTCCTCCGTTAGACATGCAGAGAAAATTTGAGGAGTCGGCCACTTCGATCGAAAGATTCGTCGCCAAACACTCATTCAATAAATCAATGGGCGAAGATTTATTTTTATCTATTAGCCAGAATTTTCTATGTTGAAAAATGCTTTTTACAGAGGCCAGTTTTGAAAATAGGTTGAGCCATAAGATAGAAAGGATGAAGCTGGCATGAGTGATGTGAACAAGGAAATAATGGATTGGGTTAATTCTCAGCCTCATTGGGTTCAGTTGGCGGCGACAAAGATGTATTCCCAGCAGGAGATCAATGAAAAGCTCATCAATGAGCTGTTGGTGCTATTAAAAGAACCAAAAAAGAAAGCAGAGAAAGGGGTGGTCGATTTGAGTGGAATGCTCAAGGGTTCGTCTGCTTTGGCTGGTGATCTTAGAATCGTGTCAATTGGTGAGATAGAAGGGATCGATGCCCTTGCGCCGAGAACACCGCTTCCTTTTTCTCCTGACCTTTCTGTGGTGTATGGAAGCAATGGAACTGGGAAGTCTGGTTATGCCCGCATCATTAAGAAGATGTGTGGGAAACCTAATGCGACGGAACTTCTTCCCAATGTGTTTACGAGTGCGCCTCAAAATCGGCAATGTACAGTTTTTGCCAGGGTGGATGGGGTGGATAAAAAAATTGTCTGGGAGGCAAATGGACACCCTGTGGATGAATTGACTCCTGTGGATGTTTTTGATAGCCAAACAGGTGTTTTTTATATCGATAAGGAGCAAGAGGTTAGTTATGTTCCGAATGAGGTCGCATTATTTGAAAAGCTGGTTATTATTTTTAAAGAGCTGCAGAGAAAATTAAAATCAGAGCAGAATGAAATTACAACCAAGCTCCCTGCTAGGCCGCTTGAATTCGGCAATAGTAAATATATTGCTGCGATGTATGATCGTCTCAAACATGACTCGGATGTATCGACGGTTGAGGCGTTTTTTGAATTTACGGAAGAGGATGCACGGTCGCTTTCTGGTCTTGAAGAGCGGCTTAGGACTTCTCCTTTAGAATTAGCGGGGAAAAAGCAAAAGCGAATTGCTCAGATGCAGCTTATCATCAATCAGCTAGTTGAGGCTGCGGAGCTGGTTTCTAGTAAGTCGCTGAAAGTGCTGGAGAAGCTTGAAGAGGATTCTGAGCTGAAACGAAAGGTAGCCAGGCAGGCAGCAGACGCTATAGTCAATGAAACCAGCTTCGATGGATTTGGAAATGAAACATGGAAAGCCATGTGGCAGGCTGCCCGAAAATACTCAGAGGATAAGGCGTACCCTGGCAGTGAGTACCCTGTTGTAGTTCAAGGGGCCAAGTGTGTTCTGTGTGAGCAAGAGCTAGATGAGGCCGCCAAGCAGCGCTTAGTCAAATTCGAGAACTACGTCGCAGGTGAGCTTGAGTCGTCAGCTACGGCAGCTGAGTTGGCTCTTCAGAATGCAATTAATAGCTTGCCCATGAAGCCACAAGAGAGTGCGCTGGTAACTGCTATTCAGGCTGCACAGCTTGATGAAGAAAAATGGCTTCCTGCTTTGACCGAGGCCTGGAATGAGATTGAAAAGGTCACAATCAATGAGAGAGATAAAAATCGGTCTTCGCGTATACACTACGATCTTCCTAAGGATTTTTTCGGTGAAATAGTAGCTTTAATAGGGGCTCTGGGGCTGGAGGTTCAGCAGCATAATAAAGATGCAGAAAGTTTCGATAAAAAGAGTCTCCAAGAGGCGCTTGCTGATCTTAAGGCAAAAAAGTGGGCTAGTGGATATATTCAGGCAATTAAAGACGAAGTATTACAGCTTAAGGAAAGACAGAAAATCGATGAGTGGTTGAAGTCGGTTAATACGACGGCTGTTTCAAAAGAGGCTGGTCGAGTATCAGAGATCCTTGTGACCGATGCTTTTGTTGGAAGGTTTAATAATGAATTGAAATATTTAGGAGCGTCAAAGGTTAGCGTTGAGCTTATAAAGACTAAAACAAAGCTTGGCCGAGTGCAGCATAAGATTCAGCTAAATGGGCTGAATCCTAAATATAGTAAAA
>NZ_LWFX01001354.1:0-2419 GCF_001635175.1 Alcanivorax sp. HI0083
AGCCCCCCCAACAGTCAAAGACTCAGGGCCCCTCTGCACGCAAAATAGGCGTTAACTGACGGGTCCGACCCTGCGGAGAAACATCAATGAAAGTGTTGCTGACAACAACTTACGGCAAAATCACCCTGCAACTGGACGCAGAGAAGGCGCCGGGAACCACCGAGAATTTCGTGCAGTACGTCAAGGAAGGCCACTTTAACGGCACCATCTTCCACCGCGTTATCAGCAATTTCATGATCCAGGGTGGCGGCTTCACCGAAGACATGCAGCAGAAAGCTACCCGCGCCCCCATCCAGAATGAAGCAGGCAATGGCCTGTCCAACAAGGCCGGCACCATTGCCATGGCGCGCACCCCGGATCCGCATTCCGCCTCGGCCCAGTTCTTCATCAACGTGGCCGACAACCATTTTCTGGACAAGGAACGCAGCCAGGACGGCTGGGGCTATGCGGTATTCGGTGCTGTATCAGAAGGCATGGACGTGGTGGAAAAAATCCGCAACGTCGCCACCGGCAACAGCGGCGGCCATCAGGATGTGCCGGTGGAACCGGTACTGATCGAATCTGCTGAATTGATCGAGGACTGATCGTCATGCGCCTTGCTGCTGCCCTGCTCGCCCTGCTCCCTGGTCTGTTGCTGGCCAACCCGGTGGTCCGCCTGGACACCACAGCCGGCCCCATTACCATTGAGCTGTACGAAGACAAAGCCCCGCAAAGTGTCGCCAACTTTCTCCAGTACGTGGACAGTGGCTTCTACAACGGCACCCAGTTTCACCGCGTGATCAGCGGTTTCATGATTCAGGCTGGCGGCTTTGACCAGAGCGGGCAGCGCAAGGCCACGCGCAAACCCATCCAGAACGAGGCCGACAACGGCCTAAAAAACAAGCGTGGCACCCTGGCCATGGCTCGCACCAGCAACCCGCACTCGGCCACCGCCCAGTTTTTTGTGAACCTGGTAGATAACCGCAATCTGGATTTCACCGGCAAGAACAGCCGCGGCTGGGGCTATGCCGTTTTCGGGGCCGTCACCGACGGCATGAATGTGGTCGACAATATCGCCCGGGAACGCACCACCAGCCAGCGCCTGAACGGCATGATGGCCCGCGATGTCCCGGAAGTGCCTATTCTGATCACCAAGGCCTACCGCCTGGAAGGTGACAGCAAGGCAGCCAAACAGGCAAACGAAGAGAAGGACGCTCAATAACCATGAGTTACACCCTCTTCATCTCTGATCTGCACCTGGATCCGGCACGCCCCGAGCATCTGGAGGCATTGAAAAACCTGCTGGCACACCATCAAGGCAAGACCGACGCCCTGTATGTACTGGGCGACCTGTTCGAAGCCTGGATCGGCGACGATGATGACACCCCGTTCAATCTCGATGCCATCGCCGCCTTCCGACAGTTTTCTGACAGTGGCAGCAAGCTTTACTTCATGCATGGCAACCGGGATTTCATGCTCGGCAACGACTTTGCGAATGCCTGCGGCGGCACCCTGCTTGACGAAGGCACCGTAGTCGACCTCTACGGCACCGCCGTAATCCTGATGCACGGCGACAGCCTGTGCACCCTGGACACCGCCTATCAACAGTTCCGCACCATGGCCCGCAACCCGCAGTGGCAGCAAGGCATGCTCGCCAAACCGCTGGAAGAGCGACGCATGATCGCCCAGGGCATGCGCATGCAAAGCCAGGGCAACAACGCCAACAAGGCAGAAAACATCATGGACGTCACCCCGGAAGAAGTGGTCCGGGAAATGCAGGAAGCTGGTGTTCAGCACCTGATCCACGGCCATACCCACCGCCCGGACGTCCACGACGTGGACTTGCCTGATGGCACCGGCAAGCGCTGGGTGCTGGGTGACTGGGGGAAGTTGGGATGGCAGATCATCGCAGACAGTGAAAAAGGGCTAAAACTGGAAAGCTTTGAGATTAGTTGACAGTTGATAGTGGACAGTTGACAGCTGCGCGACAAAGTTTTTTGTGGGATGAAACGTAAGAGGCCGCGTCCATGCTTTGGGCGCGGCCTCTTACGTTTCAAAATGATCACAGCAAAATCGCGGGTTTTAGCTGTCAACTGTCAACTGTCCACTATCAACTGTTCCCGGCGTGCCCGAATGAAACCGGAACTCATCATCCGGTGTTTCAATCAATTCCTGCTCTACCGCCTTGAAAAAATCCACCCGTTCCGTAATCGGCCCCTGGGCATATTGCTCGGCCAGTTTCAGATAATCCTCAAAGTGGCGCGACTCGCTTTTCAATAAATAGCGGTAATAGCGCCCCAACTCCGCATCCACATGGGGCGCCAGAGCGGCAAAACGCTCACAGCTACGCGCCTCGATTAGCGCCCCCACAATCATGGTGTCCACCAGGCGCCCCGGCTCAGAGGTGCGGATATGCTGACGCATCCCCTTGGCATAGCGC
>NZ_LWFX01001355.1:0-899 GCF_001635175.1 Alcanivorax sp. HI0083
TGGCGCACTATGAAAGCCCCACCTGCCAGGTTCCCGTTGGGGCCGACCAGTCTCCCTGTGGCAAGCGGGTAATCCGTGTGGAGGTGCCCAATCAGTTCAAGCCCGGGGTGTCAGATTGCAATGCTAACCGCTGCCCGAACTGCCGCAATGACTCTGCCATCGACAATGTGCTGCGATTCCGTTGAGCGAGCAATTGTGAACTGGGTCCGCCAGGTGCTTGATTGGTAAGATTTTTGCAGTACTTTTTTCTGATAGGGGCTTTGGCCCGGCAGAATTGCAATCACCATTGCAACAACAAGAACATCGGGAGCCGCTGTTATGGCGCAGGAATCCATCGATAAAAGCCTGTTACAGACGTTTGTGCCGGTTAACGCGCTGTCTGGGGATCAACTGGACTGGCTGCTCGACCAGCAGGAAGTGTGCCGCTATGCGTCAGGTGATGCCCTTTTTTCGCTGGGTGATCAGGACAACACCACGATTTACCTGCTTAGCGGCCGGGTTGAACTAACCGATGAAGACGGCAATAGCCATACAGTCAGTGCTGGGGATACCGCATCCTGGCACCCACTGGAGCATGTGCAGCCCCGGCGCAGTACCGCAAAAGCCGTGGGTGAGGTGAGTGTGGTGCGCTTTGACAGCTTCCGGCTGGATACCATTTTGTCATGGGACCAGTCGGCGGGTTACGTCATTCTTGATATTAATGCTAACTCTGCCTACCAGAACGACCGGGAATGGATGATCCGGTTGCTCAAGTCCAAGCTTTTTCATCGGGTGCCGCCGACCAATATCCTAGAAATCTTTCGCCGTCTCAAAGCCACCCGCCACAAAGAAGGTGAGGTGATTATTCGTCAGGGAGAGGCCGCTGATTGCTGCTATATCCTGAAAGAAGGCGTATGCGA
>NZ_LWFX01001356.1:0-816 GCF_001635175.1 Alcanivorax sp. HI0083
GGAGTGTAAAGATGGAAGGCATTCAATTTCTTGCTGCTGCTATCGTAGCTGGCCTCGCGGCCATCGGCGCAGGTCTGGGCTTCGGCATGATGGGTGGTCGTTTCCTCGAGTCTGTGGCTCGTCAACCGGAGCTGGCTCCGATGCTGCAAACCCGCATGTTCATCATCGCTGGTCTGCTGGATGCTGTGCCGATTATCTGTATCGCTATCGCGTTCCTGCTGATTTTCCAGTAAATCGCGCTTTAACGTTTAAGCCCCGATTTAGGGAAATCTAAAGCAACGCGGATTGAGGTGTTGGCATGAATATTAATGCGACACTAATTGGCCAGGCCATTTGGTTTGCCCTGTTTGTGTTCTTCTGCATGAAGTTCGTTTGGCCCCCGATTTCACGGGCGCTGGATGAGCGTAAGCAGAAGATTGCCGAAGGCCTGAGTGCCGCGGATCGGGCAGAGCGTGATCTGGAGCTGGCGCAGGAAAAGGCGACCGCCAATCTCAAAGAATCTAAAGAGAAGGCGGCCGAAATTATTGATCAGGCCAATCGCCGGGCTAATCAGATTGTGGAAGAGGCTAAAGATGCAGCGCGCACCGAAGGTGAGCGCCTGATTGCCAAAGCCCAGTCTGAGATTGACCAACAGGTTAATCAGGCTCGCGAGCAATTGCGTAAAGATGTGGCTGTACTGGCGTTGAACGGTGCCGAAAAGGTACTGGGTAACGAAGTAAACCAGGACGCACACACGCAGTTGCTTGAGCAGCTGGCGGCTGAACTCTGAGAATACGGGTAACCCATGGCTGAACTGACCACCATCGCACGCCCCTA
>NZ_LWFX01001357.1:0-3261 GCF_001635175.1 Alcanivorax sp. HI0083
GCAATATCGATGTCACCGCCAGCAGCGTGGATGAACACGATGCCAGTATGACCACCGAAGGCTCGGAGCGATACGGTACCACTGCCACCAACACCGCAACCCGCATGGTGCTATCGCCCCGCGAAACGCCGCAGTCTGTTTCCGTGATTACCCGTCAGCAGATGGACGACTTCAACCTCGACAGCGTGGCGGAAGTGATGCAACGCACGCCTGGCGTTACCGTGAAAAGCCAGGATACCGAGCGCCAGCAACTGTTCGCCCGGGGTTTTGAAATCACCAACTTTCTTTACGACGGTATGCCGTCTACCCGCATCGACACCCTGGGTAAACAAGCGGCCCTGTCCGATACCTTCATCTACGACCGTATTGAAGTCTTGCGCGGGGCCAGCGGCCTGCTCAATGGCATCGGCAACCCGTCCGCCACGGTAAACCTGGTGCGCAAGAAACCTACCCGCGACTTCACCGGCCAGGTGGGTGCGGAGCTGAACAGCTGGGACGGTTACCGCGGCGAGTTCGATGCCAGCGGGTCACTGTCCAGGAATGGCCGGGTGCGCGGTCGCTTTGTCAGCGCCTACGAACAGGGCGAGTCTTTTCTGGATCACTACGAAAACGAAAAGCAGGTGTTCTACGGCGTGATTGAAGCGGACCTGTTCGACAACACCCTGCTCACCGTGGGCATGGACTACATGGACTATGATCCCATGGGGTCTACCTGGGGCGGCATCCCGTTGTTCTACAGCGACGGCGGCATCGCCGATCTGGACCGGGACCTGAACCCGGCCACCGACTGGAGCAGCTGGGCCCAGGATTCACAAACCGTCTTTGTGAACCTGGAGCATCAGTTCGAGAACGGCTGGTACAGCAAGTTTGCCTACACCAACCAGCAGAACAACTATGATGCCCAGCTGGCCTCCGCCGGTGGCGGCCAGCTGAACCGCGATGGCAGCGGCAAGACGCTATGGTCCGGACGTTATGTGGAAGACAAGACCCAGGACACCTTCGACCTCTATGCCAACGGCCCCTTCGCCCTCTTCGGCCGCCAACACGAACTGGTGGTGGGCGCCAGCTATTCCGATGCCGAACGGGATTACACCGGCCAGTCGCCGGTTAATTTCAACAACGTGGTGCCCAACCTGCTCAACTGGGATGGCGATATTCCCAAACCGGCCTGGGCTGCGCCCAATACGGTGGAAAAGCAAAACAGCAAACAGACCAGCCTGTACGCCACCGCCCGTTTCAAACCCACCGACCGACTTGCGGTTATTGCCGGCGGCCAGGTAGTGGACTGGGAGCAGGAAACCACAGGGTTTAACTGGCAAGGACCGCTGAACGACGAATCCTATCAGGAGAACGGCGAAGTCGTGCCCTACCTGGGACTGGTCTATGACCTGACCGACCACCACTCCGTGTACGCCAGCTACACCAGCATCTTTCAACCGCAGACCGTGCGCGACATCAACAACCAGATTCTCGACCCGGAAGAAGGCAACAGCTACGAGGCGGGATTAAAGAGCGAATTTAACCAAGGCCGACTGAACACCACCCTCGCCGTCTTCCGCACCAATCAGGATAACTTCGCTGAATCCACCGGTCAGCCTATTCCCGGCGGGCCAGCCAACTCCGTGGCCTACCGAGCTGTGGATGGTGCCGAAACCAACGGTTTCGAGCTGGAAGCCGCCGGCGAGATCCTGCCTGACTGGCAGGTACAGGCAGGTTACACCTACCGCATTACCGAAGACCCGGATGGCGACGAGCTCAACACCACTTCGCCGGAAGACATGATCCGCCTGTCCACCCAGTACCGCTTTCGCGGTGACCTGAACGGCCTGACTGTCGGCACGGCGATATCCTGGCAGAACAAGACCTATGCATTCGTGACGCGCCCCGGGGCCAGCGCCAACTACAAGTTTGTTCAGGAAAGCTACACGCTGGTGGACCTGATGGCTCGCTACCAGGTGACTCCCGCCCTGTCGGTGGGCGCCAACGTGAGCAACCTGACGGACGAGAAGTACTTCAACAACCTGGGGTTCTATAACGGGGGATACTACGGGGATGCCCGCAAGTATAGTTTGAAAATGGACTACCGGTTCTGATTGCGGTTTAGCAATCCCAGGCGAAGGCGGGTGTCGGCTTACGGCTCCGCCTAAGCCGACCTACGGAATCACGGAGCCTGCAAAGATCAAACGTCAGGAATAAAAATACGCTCTTTCTCAATGACAATCCGGCGTGCCTTGTAGAGGCCGCCAATGGCCTGCTTGAACGCATTTTTGCTGCAGCGGAAAGTCTGGAAAATGGCTTCCGGCGAACTCTTGTCACCCAAAGGCAGTTCGCCGCCGGCCTTTTCCAGCGCCGCCAGAATCTGCTCCGTGAGCCCATCACTCTTCGCCGCCCCCGGCGCATTCAGGGACAGGCTGAGTTTCTGATCCTGACGCAAGCGCTGCACATAGCCGGTCACCCGTTGCCCAGGGCGCAATGGCGCACGCAGTTCACTGGCCGCAATCATGCCCCAGGCATGATCATCCACCACTACCTTGTAGCCCAGGTCAGTGCTGTGCGCTGCCACCAGCGACACCTCATCCCCCTGCTGATACGCCTGACAGGTATCGGACAGAAAACGGTCCAGCTGGGCACTGACCATCAGCCGCCCTTCCCGGTCCGTGGTCAGCATCACCAACACCCAGCTCTCTTCGCGCACCGGCCCTTTCTGCTCGGCAAACGGCAGCAGCAAGTCCTTGGGCATGCCCCAATCCACAAACGCCCCCACCTTGCTGGTGGACACTACCTTCAATGAAGCCACCTGACCAAGCTGCACACGCGGGGTACGCAGGCTGGCCATGGGCCGACCTTCACCATCGCTGTAAAGCGTAACCATGACACTGTCACCGGGGCCCAGCGTCTGGCCTTCCACTTCCCGGGACGGCAATAGCACCTCACCCAGGTCGCCGCCATCCAGCAGCAAGCCATTGCGAATGACCTTGAGAATTTCCAGGGAATGGCGAGTGCCGAGTTTGGGGGATACGGTCATGGGTTTGGCCTGTTTGGTTGAAGAGTGCACCACGCTTCACATGAGCGTTTTGCGCAAGCGGCTACGTTCTGGTTTTCCTGATCGCCCTGCGGGCGATGGCCTCGCTGTGCGAGGTTCGTCCCCTGGAAGGGAACTCCTACAGCAGCTTCGTAGCAGCACTTACCACATAAGGTCGTCAGGAATCGGGCAGTCCTTGTAGGGATCGTCCTCATCCACGGCTTCATTGCCGCGTTCAT
>NZ_LWFX01001358.1:0-3607 GCF_001635175.1 Alcanivorax sp. HI0083
TACCGGTGAATTCCTTGATAATGCCCTGGCGCGCTTTCTGGTACAGCCCTTTGGGATCGCGCTTCTCACACTCTTCAAGCGGCGCATCCACAAATACTTCCACAAACTCACCGTCTTCGAACAACTCACGGGCCGCATCGCGATCGGCGCGGAACGGGCTGATAAAGGCCGTTACCACAATCAAACCGGCATCCACCATCAATTTGGCCACTTCAGACACCCGGCGAATGTTCTCGGTGCGGTCTTCATCACTCATACCCAGGTTCTTGTTCAGGCCGTGGCGCACATTGTCGCCATCCAGCAGGTAAGTGTGGTTACCCTGTTCGGTCAACGCCACTTCCAGCGCATTCGCCAGCGTGGACTTACCGGAACCGGACAGACCCGTCAGCCAGATACACTTCGGCGTCTGGCCCTTAACCTTGGCGCGATCCGCCTTGGACACATTAGACTCATGCCATACGACATGGGCTTTGGATTCGTTTGCTTTTTCCTGGTACGGGGATTTCTCAGACATGCGATATTCCTTCAGTTGAAAGTTCAAAGTTGAAAGTTGAAAAGGACAACCCTCAACTCCCGGGCTCAGCCATGCTGTATGCCCTTGATCATGGTCGCCAGCATCCTTGATAGCTGTTCAGACTCAGAGAGCCAACGACCGGCTTTATCTTCGGTGATATAACCGATTTCATGGCCAATATGAATCTGGGTTCTCAACTCACCGACAGATCCTTTGGCATAACTCCAGAAACGCGCTCTTTCTTTAGTGGAAAGGCGCTCAAATCCCTCGGCAATATTACTGGGTACAGATAAGGCTGAACGCGTAATCTGATCCCGAAAGCCAAAATCCTTGAGCCCGGCAAAATACCGATACATCTCCACACAAAGCGCAGTACCGCGCTTCCATACATCCAGATTTTCAAATCGAAGCATCCATGCTCCTCCTGCTTGGCTCCATCCTTGGAGCGCCATATTGTTTTGTATTTCCTTTCAACTTTGAACTTTACACTTTCAACTCAAAGCTGTTTGGCAGAGCCTCCCTAAAACCCCCAAACCATCGGAATAACGCTAAGGCTGATCACCGCCACCACCACACTCATCGGAAACCCGATCTTCAGGTAATCCCGGAACGTGTAGCCCCCTGGCCCCATGACCATCAGATTGGTCTGGTAACCCAGCGGAGTCATGAAGCTGGCGGAAGCGGCGAACATGACGGCAACGATAAAGGGCATCGGGCTGACGCCCAGCTGTTCAGCAACGCCAATGGCAATGGGAAAAACCAGCACGGCGGCGGCGTTGTTAGTGATCATTTCGGTAAATACGGCCGTCAGCAGGTAAATCATCACCAGCGCCATAAAGGGTGACAAGCCGCCGTCCGGGATCACTTGCTCCACAATCCAGGCCGCCGCGCCGCTGGACTCCATGGCTTTACCCAGCGCAAAAGAGGCACCGATCACCACCAGCACCGGCAGATTCACACTCACGTTCATCCGCGAGCGGTTCACGGTGACACAGCGTAGAGCGATCATCAGGCCGGCCGCAAACATGGCCGCCTCCAGAGTCGAGGCCAGCCCCAACACATTCGCCATCACCATCGCCACCAGCACAGCAACAGCCAGCGGCGCCCGGCGAAAGTCCGGGGGAGTGGAATCCTTTAATGGGCTCACCAGCATGAAATCGCGCCGATACTGATACTGCTCGACAAACTGCTGGCTGGTTTCCAGCAGCAAGGTATCCCCCACCTTTAAACTCTGCTCGCCCACCTTGCCGGGCACTCGCTTGCCATTTCGGCTGATACTCAAAATCGCCGCCTGGTAACGGGTCCGGAATCCGGTTTCCTTCACTGAACGACCAATACCGGGAAATTCCGGGCTAAGTACCACTTCCACGAGATGGCGCTGGTGGTTGTTCAGGCCCAATTTGTGAGCCCCACCATGGGCGGCCTGCAAGCCGTTGATACGTTGCAGCTCCCGCGCGCACTCTGGCACCCCGACAAACGCCAGCAGATCACCCTCCTGCAGCGTCATTTCCGGGCCAACCGCTGTGAACAGTCGCTCATCACGCTGAATGTCGGTCAGGAAGCCATGGGTCAGGTTCCGCAGCCCTGCATCCTGAATAGTCCGGCCCGCCAGCGGGCTACCTTTCGCCACCAGCATCTCCACGTGGTACTCACGGGCATCTTCCCACTGGGACGCCATACTCGCCCGGTTCGGCAGCAAAAAACGGCTAATCAGCAACATAAAGGCCGCGCCGCCGAGCAGCACCGGCACACCGACCCAGGCCACATCGAATATGCCGAACGCCGGCAACCCCTTTTCCTGCACCAAACCATCCACTACCAGATTGGTACTCGTGCCAATCAGCGTACAGGTACCGCCAAGAATGGCCGCATAACTCAGTGGCAACAGTAACTTGGAGGCCGACAGGCGCAAGCGTTGCGCCCATTCCTGCACCGCAGGAATCATCATCGCCACAACCGTGGTGTTGTTCAGGAAGGCACTCAGAATGGACGCCGGCGCGATCAACCGAAACTGGCTGGAGAGCACGGACTTGGGCTGGCCCAGCAACCTGTGTGCTACCCAGTAAATGGCGCCGGTATCCCGCAAGGCAGCCGCCACCACGTACAACGCCGCAATGGTCATCAAGCCGGGGTTGGCAAAACCGGACAGCGCCTCGCCCGGGGAAATAAGGCCCGTGATCAAGACGAGCACCAGCGCCGCCATCATGGTCATATCCGCAGGCACTCGGTTACTGGCCAGCGCCCCCAGCACAGCCAGTACAATCAGTAGTGTTATCAGTATTTCCAGCGTCATCAGATGAACCAGACAGAGCCCAGGCCGCGCGACAAACCGCACCGCAAAAAGGGCATTTTACAGGGCAAAGGGAATATAAAAAGGGAGCACTTAGTCAAATATGACATAAGCAAAAAACCAAGGTCTCAGCCAACAATGTCGGATTACGGCCAAGCCTAATTCGACCTACACACTGACAGACGAAACAACCGCGGCGGCTTCAACGTCAGGGTTTGTAGGTCGGATTAGCCTGAAAGGCGTCATCCGACATTATCAGGAAAAGCTATTCAACCGCGCTGGCGGTTTTCGCCACCATTGTCGGCAATTCACGGCTAGGCGCACTTTTGGGCGCCTCGACGCTCACTCCGCTCGGCTCGTACCCATTCACATAGCTGCGCAGCAAAGCCCGCAGGGCATCCCTGTCGGCGCGACTTAGCGCCTTGCGGAAGGCTTCCAGAGCGAAAGAGATTTCATCCCATTCCAGCTTTTCTTCATGGGCCTGCATGATCATCTCGTGCTCGGTACGCGTACTGCAATCACCGATCAGCAGCTCTTCATAGAGCTTTTCACCCGGCCGCAGGCCGGAAAAAGCAATCTCGATATCACCGTCCGGGCTCTTCTCATCCCGCACGGACATGCCCATCAAATGCACCATGGTCCGCGCCAGGTCCACAATGCGCACTGGCTCGCCCATATCCAGCACAAAGACTTCACCGCCCTGGGCCATGGCACCCGCCTGGATCACCAGTTGGGAAGCTTCCGGAATGGTCATGAAATAGCGAATCACATCAGGGTGAGTCACGGTGACCGGCCCGCCTTTT
>NZ_LWFX01001359.1:0-1837 GCF_001635175.1 Alcanivorax sp. HI0083
GGCGCTTACCGGTCACCTGGCAAACTTTGGACATTGTCTTGCTCCGTAAAACTTCTTGCGGGGGACGGTAGAGCCCCGGAAAAGGCGCGTTTTATACCAATCCACCGCTCAAGTTTCAAGCGAAATCTTGAATTAAAAGATAGCCGGACGCCAAACGCCTGAAGCCAGACGCCAACCAAGCGCCGTCTTTTAGCCGCAAGCTAGCGCCAGATGCCAGAAAGACTCACCATGCTCTTTTTACATCAGGCATCCGGCATT
This sequence comes from Alcanivorax sp. HI0083, assembly GCF_001635175.1. NCBI lineage: Bacteria > Pseudomonadati > Pseudomonadota > Gammaproteobacteria > Oceanospirillales > Alcanivoracaceae > Alcanivorax > Alcanivorax sp. HI0083. The sequence goes on from NZ_LWFX01001359.1 coordinate 259, forward strand.
AAGCGTCAGGCGTTTTCACAATGCTCCGCGGGAGGCCAGGGATACCCAGCCCCCATCCCCAATCACCAGATGATCGAGCACCCGGACCTCAACAAGCCCCAGCGCCTCCACCAACCGGCGCGTAATCGCATGATCCGACTGGCTGGGCTCGGCCACGCCCGACGGGTGGTTGTGGGCCAGAATGACCGCTGCGGCGTTATGCTCCATGGCCCTGCGCACCACCTCCCGGGGGTAGACCGCCGCTGCGTCAATGGTGCCCTGAAACAGTTTTTCGAAGGCGATCAGCCGGTGCTTGTTGTCCAGAAACAGGCAGGCGAACACCTCGAACGGCAATCCGCGCAGTTGCGCCGTGAGTAACTGCCCCGCCTTGTCCGGGTTATCCAGCGGCTGCCCCCGTTCCAGGGGCTCCGCCAGATAGCGCCGCCCCAACTCCAGCGCCGCCAGCAACAGCGCCCGCCGGGCGGCCCCCATACCCGGCAAATGCGCCATGCGTTCCGGGCTCAGGTCCAGCATGGCACGCAAACCGCCGCTGCCCGCCAGCTGCCGTCGCGCCAGATCCACCGCCGTCATGCCCTGCTGCCCGGTACGCAAAAAAATCGCCAACAGCTCTGCATCACTGAGCGCCCCGGCACCCCGCGCCAACAACTTCTCCCGCGGCCGCTCATCCGTCGGCCAGTCTGTTATGGCCATGGTTATACGCCCCACGCCTGAGGCCGGATGCCTGACGCTAAAAACGCCTCATCCTGCATACGGGTGATCAACGCTGACAACTGGGCGAACACCTTCTCCGTTTGTCCAATAAGCACGTTGGCACCGGCATATGCCAGCCTTGCGGCTATGGCAATCTGGGTCTCGAGCTCCAATAACGAGCCTCTGGCGATATAAAAGAACCGAAGCCGGTCAGCCTGCGAACCCCGCCCATAACCCTCCGCTATATTGGAAGGAACGCTGACCGACGCCCTGCGCATTTGACTAACGAGTCCAAATTGCTCGCTCCGTGGAAAATCCTGCGTGGCCTCATAGACCAATACCACGAGATCCATGGCGGACTGCCAAACCCGTATTTTCTCGTACGTCCTCACAATCTTGCTCCCTCTTTTGCGTCAGGCATCCGGCATGTGGCGTCCTGCCAACCGTCCTGCGTGCCGCGTCTCCTATACAGTGCTACTCTATGCAGCCTGACTTGATAGCAGCCTTGGCGCTGCAGCGGCAGGGGAGATTCGCCATGACTGCCGTCATCCAAACAAGGGTTTTTGCATGCAACGTCTGATGAACAAACGGGTCCTGCTGGGCGTCACCGGCGGCATTGCCGCCTATAAAGCCGCTGATCTGGTACGTCGGCTGCAGGATGTGGGCGCACAAGTACGGGTGGTCATGACCCAGGGCGCCTGTGAATTCATCACCCCGCTGACCATGCAGGCCCTGTCCGGCCACCCGGTCCACACCACCCTGCTGGACCCCACCGCCGAAGCGGCCATGGGCCATATCGAGCTGGCCCGCTGGGCAGACCTGGTGCTGATAGCCCCCGCGTCCGCCAACTTCATGGCCCGCCTGGCCCACGGCCACGGCAACGATCTGC
>NZ_LWFX01001360.1:0-4206 GCF_001635175.1 Alcanivorax sp. HI0083
CAAACCCATCGGCTACGCCGGTTACCATATTATTCAGCAGAGCACGGGTGGTCCCGGCCAAAGCCCAAGCCTTCTGGGAGTCTTCGTGAGGCTTAACAGACATTACGCCTTCTTCCAGGGACACGGCTACCAGCTCGTGAACTTCATGCTCCAGGCTGCCTTTGCCACCTTTTACGGCGACTTTCTGGCCATCGACTTTAACTTCGACGCCCTTCGGCAGATTTACCGGATTTTTTGCTACTCTAGACATTGTTGCACCTAACCTGTCTACGCCGCTTCTGTTAGGACACTTCGCAGATCAGCTCGCCACCAACATTGGCTTTGCGCGCTGCCCGGTCAGAAATAATGCCCTGATTAGTGGATACGATCATAACACCGAGGCCGTCTTTGACCTTGGGGATCTCACCAGCGGACTTGTAAACCCGCAGACCAGGACGGCTTACCCGTGCAATCTTCTCGATCACAGGGCTGCCTTCGTAATACTTCAGCTCAACCGTCATTACCGGTTTTTTATCGCCTGTCACTTCGTAACCTGCGATATAGCCCTCGTCCTTCAGTACTTTGGCAACAGCTTCCTTTGCTTTTGACGCAGGAATCTCGACCTGTACTTTCTTGGCCATCTGGGCGTTACGGATACGAGTAAACATATCCGCCAGGGTATCTTGCATGCTCATGCCGCAATCGCTCCGCTACCTAACTCTTGGCTTACCAGCTGGCTTTAACCAGACCGGGAACATCACCGCGCATTGCTGCTTCACGCAGCTTGATCCGGCTAAGGCCGAATTTGCGGTAGTAACCGTGCGGACGACCGGTGAGACGACAGCGATTACGCTGACGAACCGGAGAAGAATCGCGCGGCATTTTTTGCAGCTGAAGCTGAGCATCCCACTTCGCTTCAGGTTCTGCATTGGGATCCTGGATGATCGCCTTAAGCGCTGCGCGCTTGGCGGCAAAACGCTGAACCAGCTTAGCGCGTTTTGCTTCCCGGTTTTTCATGGATTCTTTAGCCATGACAAATCCTCTTAGCCCTTCAGCGGGAAGTTGAAGGCGCGCAGCAGCGCCCGTGCTTCGTCATCAGTCTTGGCTGAGGTGGTAATGGTAATATCCATACCACGCAGCTTGTCGACCTTGTCGAAATCGATCTCCGGGAACACGATCTGCTCACGCAGACCCATGGAGAAGTTGCCCCGGCCATCGAAGGATTTCGGGTTCAAACCACGGAAGTCACGGATTCGCGGAATGGCAACAGAAACCAGGCGCTCCAGAAATTCATACATTCTCTGGTTGCGCATGGTCACCTTGCAGCCAATCGGCCAACCTTCACGGATCTTAAAGCCTGCAACAGACTTGCGCGCGTTGGTTACCAGGGGCTTCTGGCCAGAAATGGCCGTCATGTCCGCCAAAGCACCTTCCATCGCTTTACGATCCGCAGAAGCTTCACCAACACCCATATTCAGGGTGATCTTGGTGATCTTCGGCACTTCCATGATATTACCGAGACCAAGCTCTTCTTTCAGCTTGGGCGCGATTTCGTCTTGATAAATCTTTTTCAGATCACTCATGGGTCACCTAACCTACAGCGTTTCGCCGTTGGACTTGAAGAAGCGAACTTTTTTGCCGTCTTCAAAACGGAAGCCCACACGATCCGCTTTCTGCGTCTTGGGGTTCCAGATGGCAACGTTAGAAGCGTTTAGCGATGCTTCCTGTTCTACGATGCCGCCTTGAGTACCGCGGTTAGGGTTGGCTTTAACATGCTTCTTGACCATGTTAACACCAGCAACGATGAGGCGACCGTTGTCCAGAACTTGCTGAACAGAGCCACGCTTACCTTTGTCCTTACCCGCAATTACGATGATTTCGTCATCACGCTTAATCTTGAGCATTACCTTCACCCGCCTTTACAGAACTTCAGGTGCCAGGGAAATGATCTTCATAAATTGCTCAGTACGCAGCTCGCGCGTTACTGGGCCGAAGATCCGAGTACCGACCGGTGCCTTGTTGTTGTTCAACAACACCGCGGCGTTTTCGTCGAAACGAATCAGTGATCCGTCTGGACGACGTACACCTTTACGGGTACGAACGACTACAGCGGTCATCACGTCGCCTTTCTTGACACGGCCGCGTGGAATCGCTTCCTTTACTGTGACCTTGATGATGTCACCAATGCCTGCATAGCGGCGGTGAGAACCACCCAGCACTTTGATGCACTGTACTCGACGGGCGCCACTGTTATCAGCTACCTCGAGCATGCTTTCGGTCTGAATCATCGCTTAATCTCTCCAACTCTGCCTTTACAGGCAGCCACAGCAACGGTCCGTTTAGGCCTTAGACTGTTCAACTACGTTAACCAGCATCCAAGCTTTACGCTTGGACAGCGGCCGGCACTCCTCGATGGTGACCAGGTCACCTTCACGACACTGATTTTCTTCATCATGCGCCATCAACTTGGTGGAACGCTTGATAATCTTGCCGTAAATCGGGTGCTGAACCCGGCGCTCTACCAATACAGTGATAGTTTTATCACCTTTATTGGAGATGACTTTGCCGGTAGCGGTCCGGCGCATTGTGTTCGCCTCTGCCATGACTAGTTACCCTGTTTCTCTCTCAGAATGGTCTTAACGCGCGCAATATTGCGGCGAACCTTCCCAAGCTCATGGGTTTTAGAAATCTGACCGGACGCGCTCTTCATACGCAGCTTGAATTGTTCCTCAAGCAGCTCGATTTGCGTCTGCTGCAGCTCCTCGACACTCTTATCTTTCAGCTCGCTCGCTTTCATGGCTTACATCACCGTCCGAGTCACGACACGGGTGCTTACCGGCAGCTTGGCCGCGGCCAGACGGAACGCTTCACGCGCAACGTCTTCTGACACACCTTCCATTTCGTAAAGCATTTTTCCAGGTTGAATCTGAGCAACCCAGTACTCTACAGAACCTTTACCTTTACCCATCCGCACTTCAAGAGGCTTATTGGTAATCGGCTTGTCCGGGAATACCCGGATCCAAATTTTACCGCCCCGCTTGATATGGCGGGTCATTGCACGACGGGCTGCTTCGATCTGGCGCGCAGTAATACGGCCACGACCGGTTGCTTGCAGGCCAATGGTGCCGAAAGACACCTTGCTGCCCCGCTGTGCCAGGCCACGGTTACGGCCCTTCATCACTTTCCGGAATTTGGTACGCTTCGGCTGCAACATCGTTCGTTACCCTTTAACCGCGGCCGCGCTTCTTCGCGCCCTTGGACTGCTTCTGCTCTTCCTGTACCTGCTCCATGCCACCAAGCACTTCGCCGCGGAAGATCCAGACCTTCACACCGATGGTGCCGTAAGTGGTTTCAGCACGTACGCTTGCGTAGTCGATGTCGGCACGCAAAGTATGCAGAGGCACTCGGCCTTCGCGGTACCATTCGGTACGCGCAATCTCTGCACCACCCAGACGACCGGACAGCTGAATTCGAATACCTTCAGCGCCAGACTTCATGGCGTTCTGCACCGCACGCTTCATGGCGCGACGGAACATGACTCGACGCTCCAGCTGGCCGGCAACATTATCACCTACCAGACGGGCATCCAGGTCGGGCTTGCGCACTTCCTCGATGTTGATGTGCACAGGCACACCCATCTTGGCAGCAACATCACGACGCAGACGCTCAACGTCTTCACCTTTCTTGCCAATAACAATGCCCGGACGCGCAGTAGCAATAGTGATGCGAACGTTTTCAGAAGGACGCTCGATCTTGATACGGCTTACCGATGCACTTTTAAGGCGCTTGAAAAGATACTCACGCACTTGCAGATCGGTAACCAGGCAGTCTGAATAAGACTTCGGTCCGGCATACCAAAGCGAATTATGCTCTTTGACAATGCCAAGGCGAATACCGACCGGATGAACTTTCTGACCCATCTGGTTACTCCTGACCTTCTGAGACTTTCACAGTAATGTGGCAAGTACGCTTGAGGATACGGTCAGCGCGGCCTTTGGCGCGCGGGCGAATCCGCTTCATCGTCATGCCTTCATCCACGAACACCGTGGACACCTTCAGCTCATCAACGTCAGCGCCGTCGTTGTTTTCCGCATTTGCAATCGCGGACTCCAGCACCTTCTTAACGATTTTTGCCGCCTTCTTCGGGCTGAATTCCAGAAGATTCAGCGCCTTCTCAACCTCCAGGCCACGGACCTGGTCGGCTACGAGGCGGGCTTTCTGAGCCGA
>NZ_LWFX01001361.1:0-3333 GCF_001635175.1 Alcanivorax sp. HI0083
AGAGTTGTTCCTGGAAGACTTCCGGGTCGGCGGTGGCAGTCATTTCATCCCGGCAGATCAGCCGGTGTGGCGGTAGCACCAGCTCCTGATGCTCCTCACTGATGGCCTCGTTCCATTGCTTGCGGGTGATATTGGGGAACACCACCCCATAGCCCCACGGGAAACAGAGTTTGCCTTTGTGCTGGGCGGAGGTTTGTTGCAGGTGTTCATCGCGCTGCAGTTTCTTGATGGCGGTGAGCGCACACTGGCGGGCTTGCTGCAGTGGGTTGGTGACGGTCTTCAGGCCATCGGAGGTGAAGATTTCCACATCACGGGGCGTGATTTGTTTGAGGGTATCCAGCTTCCAGTCCTTCACCTCAAGGAACAGCAAGCCACGACCGGGATGAAGAATGATGTAATCTGGGTAGCGTCGGCTGCGCCCCACCGGGGTGTCGTACCAGACGGTGTAATCATCCTCCAGCAGCGTTTCCAGCCGCTGCCCCAGGCGCCGCTCGCCCGCGGTCATACCGCGCAAGGTGCTGAGGTTGGGGATGACGGTGGCCATTGCCTACCGCTCCCAGCTCATGGTGACCCCATAGGCCTTGCCATGAACATTCAGGCGAGAATATCCAAGCATAATCATCCCGCTATTTTCTGGCTGCCACTGAACCAGTGTCAGCTTTTCAGTTATGTCCTCTTTCCCGTCGAGCCACAAAACGAGCTTCGCCATCCAGCCGAGATCAAACGCATCGAATGATGGCTGCCCAAACTTTCTCTCTAATTTTGCTCTATGGTTTTCAAAGAAACGCTTTTGCTCCGCCCCGCTATTGAACCAGGCACCGTAATAAACCATAGAGACATTGTCTGCATCGCATTGATACCAGGTTATTTCAGAGAGATCCGGGGTACTGTGTTGAAATGCCAGAAGCTCTTGCTCCAGCATGGTTTCCAGAGGCAGATCCGCCTCCGCCCCCCGCGCAATTTCCATCTGATAGGTTTCAAGACATGAATCACCGGGTGAAACGCCTAGGAGCAGGGCGGAATGGGCTAACGGTGAGCACAGGAATGCGTACAGCACGAAGAGGGTTCGGCACTGCTGGGGAATAACTCGGCAGGTTTTCTGGTTAGGCGCTCCCCAGAATAAAAGCATCCAGTCCCTCATTGCTTTCCTGCCCACCATCCTGGCGGGCCTGTTGTTATTGGTATCTTTCTATTTGTGATCCAGTTCCGAATGTACACAATCTTCGGGCGCAAATAAATGAATAAGCTTCAGAGGCTTTGTTTCTTTGTTGCGGGCAACGGTAAAAGTAATGGTTCGCCCCTCTAGTGAGGCTCCTGCACCTCCTATGCTCGTGCCTTGATCTGCCAACAGGCGGCGTTGAATTTCACGGTATCGTCGAACACAAAGGGCTCAAAGGCTTCTCTGACGACGGTAATGAGCTGGGCTTGTGTCTTTTCGTCCAGGTCGGGAAAAACGCGGCCGAGTGGGCCCAGGCGGGTGAAGTAGCCGATCAGTTCGGTCTCGGGGAAAGCGCATTCGAAATCCAGTGGTTCGATGCTGATGTGATGCCACTGTGCAGCCTCAAGAATACTTTCCACACGTTTGGGTTCTGCGAAGGCGAACTGCCCAGGGGCGTCCGGGGCTTGTTGTGGCAGCGTGACCATGGATTTGGCCGCACGGGCGGCGGCGGTCATGAAGGGGTTTTCTTGCGGGGAGCGCCAGGCAACGAACAGCCCACGGGCATCTCTGGTGGCGGCACGCCGCAGGTTCTGGAAGGCCTTGATGGGATCGTCGAAGAACATGATGCCGAAGCGCGAGACCAGCATGTCGTACTGGCTTTCAACAAAAACATAGGCTTGAGCATCGGCACAGATAAACTCTGCCCCCGCCTTTTCTGCGCCGTTCTTTTTCGCACCCTGCCGCGCCGCCTCGATCATGACCTCGGAAATATCGACGCCGGTTGCCTGCCCCCCACCCCGCGTATAACGGCTGATCGCACGGGTTGTGCCGCCGGTGCCACAACCGATATCGAGAACACGCTGTGGCGACTGGCATTCCACCGCCTCAGCCAGCAACACCTCAATGGGTTTGAACAGGTGATCAATCAGCTGCTGGGATTCCACCCAGTTGCGCCCACCCACGCTTTTCCACAGCGTGGACGGGTTGTCGGGTGTCTCTGTTGAAATGGTCATGCTCACTCTCCGGGCGGCGTCGCCTTGATGTTACCGGTCAGCATGCCACTTCAAGCCGGCTTTAGGTCAAGCAACGTTTTTTGGAGGGGAGTAAAAAGTTCGCGCCTCAAGTGGCGCTCCTACAAAAGGGGAGCCGGCATCGTCTGCGGTAAGTTGGCATGGTTCCCGCAGTAACTTGCCTGGTGGCCGGCGAAAGTGCTGGCCGAACCCTTTGTGGTCCCTGACCAGAGCAAGAGGTAAGCCCCATGGATTCTGTATCCATCAAAGACCTGATGAGCACCCGCTTTGCGACAATTCACCCGGAGATGCCGGTGGTGGAAGCCTCCAGCAACCTGATCAAACTGGACATGCTGGGCAGCCCGGTCACCGATGACGCCGGTACGCTGGTGGGCTGGATCAGTGAGCGCGAATGCCTGCAGGCGGCGCTGCAGGTGGTGTATCACAACCAGCGCGTGGCCACGGTAAAGGACCTGATGCAAAGCGAGGTGCTGACGGTATCGCTCACCGATGACGTGCTAAGCCTGGCCCAGCAAATGTTGGCCGCCAAGCCCAAGATCTACCCGGTGGTGGATGCCGCCAACAAGGTGGTGGGCGTGATCAGCCGCCGCCACATACTCAATATGCTGGACCAGAAGCTGGCCGAGCTGTGCCAAAAGGCGGGCTAGCCTGCCGCCTGGCGTAGCCAATAGCCTGATTTGCGCACTTTTGGTGCTCAAAACACGCGCATGCGTGTCTTATTTTGGTGCGCAAGCGCCAGGTAATGCTCAATGCTTCACGGCGAATCCAGGCCGGCATCGCGCCGGCTGCCTTCGATCATGTGGCGTGCCATGGTCGCCAACCCTTGGGACAGTTCGTCGAAGCTCACCATGGGGTCGTCATGGCTCAGCTGATGGACCAGGGCCGCAATGCCGCCGTGGGTCATGATGTAGTTCATCACCGGCAGGTTGGGCAGGTGGATGTATTCCGGGTTCCGGGACAGGTATTGCATGGACAGCGTGCCCAGCACTTGCCGCAGCGGTGCCACATGTTGCTGCGGTAAATGCTGGCTGAGCAGAGCCGCACAGTGCAGGTAGCGCTTGTTGNTGCGGCTTAGCAGCTCGCGGAGATGCTGCAGGATATGCAGGATGCCTTCGTCCGGTTTTTTCCGAATAACCTCGGGGG
>NZ_LWFX01001362.1:0-1919 GCF_001635175.1 Alcanivorax sp. HI0083
ACGGTTACGGTGAGCGCTTTTGTCGGGATTATATTCTGGCCATGGGCGGGGCTATCTGGTCTTGCTCACTGGAGCAGATGGAGGTGTTTCCTGCCCGGTTCTTTATTCAGTTTTTCCAGAACCATGGCCTGCTGTCGCTGAATGATCGCCCGCAGTGGTTTGTGGTGCCGGGCGGCTCCAATCAATATGTGCAGCCACTGGTGGACGGTTGTGAGGCCGCGTTTCATATCGCCACACCGGTGCAGGGGATACGTCGAGATCATCACGGGGTGTACGTCACCGCACAGGGCAAAGAGCAGCACTTTGACCAGGTAGTGCTGGCCTGCCACAGCGACCAGGCTTTGGCATTGCTGGATGATCCGGATGCGCGAGAAAAAGACGCCTTGTCGCAATTGGGTTATCAGGACAATGAGGTGGTCTTGCACACGGATACCCGGCTTTTGCCCCGTCGCGAGCGGGTCTGGTCCAGCTGGAATGCTCTATTGTTTGAACAGGATCAGGAGCGGGTTCAGGTGACCTACAACATGAATATCCTGCAGGGCATCAGCGCCCCGGAAACGTTCTGTGTGACGCTCAATGCCACCGACCTTATTGATGAAGAACAGATCCTGGCCCGCTACCGTTTTGCGCACCCGTTGTTCACTCCGCACACCGTGGCGGCCCGGGAGCAATTGCTGAAAGAAAACGGCAAACGGGGTACCTGGTTTGCCGGTGCCTGGTGTCGCAATGGCTTTCATGAAGATGGTGTGGTGTCTGCGTTGAACGTGGTGGAAGGCATTGCTGGCACAGCGCAGCCGGGGAGTGCTGCGTAATGCGTGCCTCGGCAGAGCAGGCGGTAATGTCCTGTGCCATTGCCCAGGGGCGGGTCTGGCATCAGCGCTTGCAACCCTTTACGCATCGCTTTGACTACCCGCTGTGGATGGTCTGGTGCGATCTGGAAAAAATTGATGAGTTGCTGGGACGACACTGGGCCTGGGGCCGGGCATGGCGACCGGTAACGTTCCGTGACCGGGACTACCTGGATGACCGTTGCGTGCCGCTGGCGGAAAAAGTGCAGCAAAAAGCCGCCACTCTGGGGTTGGACTGGTCCCGGGGGCGGACCTTTATGCTGGGGCAGTGGCGTACGTTTGGTTCCCTGTTCAATCCGCTGGTGCTGTACCTGCATTTTCCTGAAGGGCAAAGCCAGCCCGACAGCATGATTGCCGAGGTGCAGAATACCCCCTGGCGTGAGCGCCACTTTTACCCGCTCACGTTTTCTTGTGGTGATAACGACGCCCTGGTGGTTGATCACCCCAAAGCCTTCCATGTCTCCCCCTTCCTGCCCATGTTGCTGCAATATCACTGGGATCTTCACGTTGCCTTACCCGATCTGCGAATAGGGTTAGAGGACCGGGAGAACCAGGTTCCCGTCTTCAAGGCCGGGGTGAAATTGCAATTATTTGCGTCAGAACCGGCGATGATGGGTAAGGGCATTTTCCGGTTTGGTGCACAGGGGTTGGCCACGCTGAAACGTATTTACTGGCAGGCCTTCAAACTGTGGCGCAAGGGGGCGGTCTTCCATGGCCACCCCGCTGGCAAGCGCGATGAATGCGATCAAGGAAACAGGGAGTGAGACAAATGCTGTCTGGCGATAAAGCCTCTGACAATAAAGGTGACCAGGCCGGCACACTGAGTTGGCCGCAATCGGTGGCGCGCACGCTGGTGTTGAATCAGCTTGAGAAACTGCCGCGGGGTGGCCTGCGTATCGATGAGCCAGATGGTAATACGGTCATGCTTGGTTCCGCCGTGCGGGACAATAACGCTCTGGCTAATGACCTGGGGCACATCGTACTGGCCGACTGGCGCACCTACAGCATGATGATGAGCGGTGGGGCGCTGGGGGCGGCGGAAGCGTTTATGGAGCAGGGCTGGTCCAGCCC
>NZ_LWFX01001363.1:0-710 GCF_001635175.1 Alcanivorax sp. HI0083
TTTTATTTGCATCAATTCTGGATAGGCGGCTTCGCCATTCTCAGTGCCGCTTCTCTCTGGCAGTTGTTGTCACCCCCTAAAGATCTGGAAGAAGGCGGCGGCTGGGGCAAGGCATTCCTGACGATTCCGCTGTACTCCTATATGTGCCTCAGTGCCAGCATCCAGTTCATGTCTCAGGGGTATCTGCACGGCACCAGTGTCTACCTGGGCATGATGATGGAATTTTCCACCATGTTTCTCAGCCTGGGGCTTTATATCTGGGTAGGGATGATGCTGCGACAGACCAGAATGGTGCACCTGGTCTTCGATGTGCTGCGTCCCTGGCGCATGTCACCCGAGCTGATGTGTTTTGTGATCCTTGCTGTTACCGCGATCCCCACCGCCTATACCGGCGCATCCGGTATTTTTATCATCGCTGCCGGTGCAACCGTATACCATGAGCTGGTCCGCGCTGGCGCGAGAAAACAGCTGGCTCTGGCCGGGGCAGCCATGTCTGGCTCCATGGGCGTGGTGCTTCGCCCCTGCTTGCTGGTGGTGATTATCGCCGCCTTGAATAACAGCGTAACCACAGACGAACTGTTCACTTCCGGCATCAAGGTCTTCGGTTTATCGCTACTACTGTTCTTCATTTACAGTCAGTTTGCGCGCACCGAGCCAGCTCGCATCGCGCCGTTCTCACAGGCAGTTCCCGCAAGCCTGAAACGGCTTGT
>NZ_LWFX01001364.1:0-5516 GCF_001635175.1 Alcanivorax sp. HI0083
TCGCCTCAATCATGCTTCGCTACTGGACGGCGGCCTGCTCAGCGGCGCCCGCTTCCGGCGCTTTGCCCACAATGATGCCGATGCCTTGAGCCGTCAGCTGCAGCGTAGCGATGCCCGTCGCAAACTGGTGGTGGCCGATGGCATCTTCAGCATGGATGGTGATGAAGCGCCGCTGGCGGCCTACGCCGATGCCTGCGAAGCTCACGATGCCTGGCTGATGGTGGACGATGCCCACGGCCTTGGCGTGCTCGACCCGCAGGGACGCGGGTCCTTGTTTGCCCAGGGCGTTAACCCGCGTACCCAGATCCTCATGGCAACGCTTGGCAAGGGGCTGGGTACTGGCGGCGCTTTTGTGGCTGGCAGCCATGACTTGATCGAAACCCTGATACAGTTTGCCCGCACGTTTATCTATACCACCGCCATGCCGGCCGCGGTGGCGGCGGCCACACGGGTCAGTCTCCACAAATCCCGTGAGGAAAACTGGCGCAGGGAGAAGCTGGCAGAACTGATTGCCCGTTTTCGACAGGGTGCCAGTGAACTGGGCTACACCCTGATGCCGTCGCGCACACCGATCCAGCCACTACTGATCGGCAGTGATGCCGAGGCCATGGCGCTCAGTGGTGCGCTCCGGGAAAAGGGGCTGTTGATCACGGCCATTCGTCCGCCCACGGTGCCGGAAGGCGAAGCGCGCTTGCGGGTGACACTGTCGGCCGCCCATGAGCTTAAGGATGTGGATGCACTGCTGCTGGCGCTGGATCAGGTCGGACGCCGAAAGCCGGACGTCTGACGCCCCAAAATGCCTGCCTGTTTTGTTTCTGTCGTCAGGCTACCGACGTCAGACCTATGACCAAAGGAATTTCCATGCCCAAACTGATTCCCTTTCACAATACCTACAAAGCCACGGGTGTGAATGATGACGAGGCGCAGGACATCGTTCTGATTCATGGCTGGGGACTGCATGCCATTGTCTTTGACGACATTGTGCCGGCCTTGCTGGAACGGTTCCGGGTCACCGTGGTGGACCTGCCCGGTATGGGGCAGAGCCCCATGCCCAGCGGGGACTACACCCTGGATTTTCTCGCCGATGAAGTGCTGGCGATCATGCCCGACAAGGCCCACGTGCTGGGTTGGTCGCTGGGCGGGCTGGTGGCGTTGGCCATGGCCGACAAAGCCGCGCAAAGGGTGCAGTCGGTAGTCACGGTGGCTACCTCGCCGCGGTTTACGGCCGGTGAGGGCTGGGATACGGCCATGCGGCCGGACATTCTTGGCAAGTTTGCGGAAATGTTCGACGAAGATAATGAAGGCACGTTGGTGCGTTTTCTCGCATTAAACTGCAAGGGTAGTGCGGCCATGCGCGAGGATACGGCGCGGCTTAAGGAAATCCTTTATTTCTGTGGATTGCCCGCGCCGAAAGCCTTGCGCAGCGGTCTCGACATTCTGCGCGAGGCAGACATGCGAACCGTGTTGCCGGAACTGGCCATGCCGGTGTTGATGGTTTTTGGCGAGAACGATCATATCGTCCCGGCGGCGGCCATGACCGCCAGTGAACCACTGATTCACAGCGGCCGCACTGCCTTGATTGAGCAGGTGGCTCATGTGCCTTTCCTGTCGGCACCGGAGACGTTTACGAGAGCGGTTTATGACTTCTATCGCGAATATCAACTGGTCGCTTGAGATGGCTGCGTCCGCTCTGGATAAACATGCGGTCAGCGACCACTTCAGCCGGGCGGCGCGCAGCTATGACGAGCATGCCATTTTGCAGCTGGCAGTGGGGCGTTCGCTGGTGCAGCGGTTGCCGCAACGGTTGCGGGTGAATGCGGCGCTGGACCTGGGATGCGCCACGGCACCTTTTGCCCGGGCCCAGCAGCAGGTGTTGCCGGAGGCTCATTGGCAGGCGGTGGACCTGTCGCGTGCCATGCTGCACGAAGCTGCAGAACGTGGGCGGTTTAATGAGCGCTATCTGCCTCTCTGTGCGGATGCGGAACAGTTGCCAGTAAGCGATACCTCCCAGGGGTTGGTATTCAGTTGCTTTGCCCTGCAATGGTGTGATCTCCATGCGGTCCTGAAAGAGGTTAGCCGGGTGCTGTCCCCTGGCGGACGCTTGTTGCTGGCGGTGCCGTTGGCAGGTTCCCTGCAGGAATTGCAGCAGAGCTGGCAGGCGGTTAATCGCCGCCCCCACGTGAATGCCTTGCCGGGTTTTGACGACTGGCAGAGCGCCGCCCTGCTGGCGGGCTTTGTTGATGCAGAGTTGCAGCAACAGGTGATGGTGGAATATTACGATTCGGTCAAGGCCATCGCTCGCCGCCTGAAGGCCACCGGCGCGGATCATGTCAGCGGCGCCTCCGGTCTTACCGGCAAAAATGCCTGGCAGGCCATGGTGAAAGAATACGAAACCCGGCGAACAGAACAGGGTTTGCCGCTAACCTGGAATGTGTTGTTTCTGGAAGCGGAAAAAACACAGTAACGAGTCGCTAGGAGCGAGTTGCGAAAGGCAAAACCGTTTTATTCTTTTCGAAACTCGAAACTCGGCGTAATCCAGATCAAGCCCCTGAAACCAGAAGACGAAAACAGATATGTCCGATCAAAAACCACCGCTCCCCGCCCTCAAGGGTATCTTCTTTGTCACCGGCACCGACACCGAAGTCGGCAAGACCTGGGTAAGCTGTCGCTTGTTGGAGCGGGCCCGGGAAGCCGGGTTGAGTTGCTATGGACTCAAGCCGGTTGCGGCGGGCTGTGATGAAACCCCTGACGGTTGGCGCAATGAAGACGCCTTGCAGTTGATGGCGGCCAGCTCGGTGAAGCTGCCCTATGAAACCGTGAACCCGGTGGCCTTCAAGGCGCCGGTCGCACCGCATATCGCGGCGCAGCAGGAGGGTAAAACGATCAACCTTTCCCGGCTTGCGGGATATGTGCGTGGTGCCTTGAGTGCCCACCCGGCGGATCTGATATTGATTGAAGGGGCTGGTGGTTGGCGCGTGCCGCTGAATGATCGGGAAATGTTGTCCGGGCTGGCAAAGGAGCTGGACGTGCCGGTGATCCAGGTTGTTGGCATGAAGCTGGGGTGTATCAATCACGCCTTGCTGACCGCAGAGGCCATTGAAAAGGATGGCCTGCGGTACGCCGGCACCATGGCCAATTGTTTTGGTGAGATGGCGGTGCAGGAAGAAAATTTGCTCACCCTGCGTCAGCATTTGCCGGGGGCGTTTGCGCTGGTCTGACCGGCACAATCACTGAAATTTCCTGCTACTTTCCTCGTTTTGTCATCTTTAACTGGGCGGTTACAGGGGGCTACATAGCACTACAGTGCGACTACCCAAGGCCCACTGTTTCCGTGCAATTTCCTGCCTAATCTTGACGTGCTGTTGCCGTAGGGCGATGGCCTTTATGGTTAGGGGGAATCTTCATGGATCGCAAACGACGTACCCTGGTGCAGGCGCTGGGCGCGAGTGGCGCGCTGTCACTGGCGGGTTGTGGTGGGGGTGGCAGCTCTTCAGCTGCGCCGCCGGCCAATACGCCTACACCCAGTCAGCCGGACGAACCGGATACGCCGGACGCCTTGCCTGGCGTTTCGTTTCTGCACGGTGTGGCATCCGGGGATCCACTGTCTGACCGGGTCATTCTCTGGACCCGCGTCACTGTGGATCGGGATAGCGGTGAGGATGTGGCCGTCACTGTTACGGTGGCCCGCGACCTGGCCATGCAGCAGACTGTGGCCAGCTATACCGCCACCGCCAGTGCGTCCAGCGACTACTGCGTGAAACTGGATGCCACCGGTCTGCAACCGGACAGCTGGTATTACTATCAGTTTTCGGTGGGTGACCAGCGCTCGCCGGTGGGCCGGACACGCACCTTCCCCGCATCGGAAACCTTTATCGACCGGGCCCGCTTTGCGGTGGTTTCCTGCTCCAACTATCCCTACGGATTTTTCTCCGTCTACCGGGCCGTGGCCAATCATGCGGATCTGGATTTTGTCTTGCACCTTGGTGATTACCTGTACGAGTACGGGGCCGGTGAGTACGGTGAGTTCCCCGAGCGCGATCCGCAGCCTCCCCATGAAATGATCACCCTGGCGGATTATCGCCAACGTCATGCGCAGTATAAAACCGACGAAGATCTGCAAGCGGTGCATCAGCAATTCCCGATGATTGCGGTCTGGGATGACCACGAATCCACCGACAACAGCTACCGTGACGGGGCGGGTAATCATGACCCGCTGACCGAAGGGGACTGGACTGCCCGCAAACAGATTTCCCAGCAAGCCTATTTCGAATGGTTGCCGATCCGCCCCCGTGAGCCGGGTAATCACAGCGTGATCTACCGCAACTTTGCCTTCGGTGACCTGATTGATCTGACCATGCTGGATACCCGGCTGGAAGGTCGCGATGAGCAGTTGACCATACCCGCCGATCCGGGCCGTAACGACGAAGATCGACACCTGATCAGTGAGCAGCAGATGGATTTTCTGCTCAACAGTTTGAGTGAATCGAACAGCCAGTGGCGTTTCATTGGCCAGCAGGTGATGTTTGCGCAACTCAATATTGCCGAGATTCCTTCGCTGAGCGAACGCCATGTGCAACTGCGCGGCAATCTGTCTGCCATCAACATGGATCAGTGGGATGGCTACGCGGCGGATCGGTTGAAAATTCTGAACCACATCGACGATAACGATATCGACAATGTGGTGATTCTCACCGGTGATATCCACACCTCCTGGGCCAGCGAAATTTACCGCAATCCAGGCACCCTGTTGGGTGATCTTTTTGATAAAGCGTTAGCAGCGGAGTTTGTCACCCCCGCGGTGACCAGCCCCGGTTTTCCGGAAGGCGTGGCAGAGCTTGCCGGCGTGGCGATTCCCGTGGCCAATCCGCATATCCGTTATGTGGAAGCCAAATCCCGCGGCTTCATTCTGGTGGACGTCACCCGCCAGCGTGCCCAGGGTGAGTTCTATTATGCGCAAAGCATTGAGTCCTACGATTTGCGTGGACAGATCAATAACACAAAAACCAAGGTGGTGACGGTAAAAAGTGGCGACAGTCGTATTATCGAAGATCAGCCATTATCCCGACCGCGCACGTTGCGCACCGCATTTTCCCATCCCCCCGTGCTGAATACTGAAGAGGTGATCTCATGAACGCTTACTGGAAACTGTTACCCCTGGTGGCGGCGATTACCCTGACGGCCTGTGGTGGCGGAAGCTCCTCCGGTGGTGGCGTGAATGCCGGTGCCGATGGCGGCAATGTGGAAACGCCCAATGGCCCTGGTGATGGTGGTGAAGGGGAAGGAGACGGAGAGCCGGATGAGGGCGGCGGCGGTGAAACCGGCGCTAACCCGCCAGCGGCGGTACGCTTTATTGTGATCGGCGATTCCGGTAGCGGCTCTGCCGGTCAATATGCCGTGGGGCAGGCGATAGCCGATGTCTGTGACGGCAAGGATGAATTTGTCGGTGACATGGCCTTTGCAGGGTGCGATCTGGTGGTCGGGCTGGGCGACAACATTTATGAGTCCGGGGTCACCAG
>NZ_LWFX01001365.1:0-2620 GCF_001635175.1 Alcanivorax sp. HI0083
TTCAGGCCACGCCCTTCGGGTCATTCAGGCTGGCCCGCACTCGTTGTTGCGCTTTTTCGATGGATGGACATACACCTTCAAAAGCACGCCTAGATTGCGAACCAGCCTGAAAGACTGAGTACGCAAGGAGTTTTTCAGAGGTTCCTTAATACCAATGCGGTGCCATGTCGCTTTGCGCCCAACGAAAGAAGTCGTATTCCAGCCGTGAAATACCACCCGGATAGAGGTGCTCGATACGCTGTAGTGTCGGACGCTGGTGGGTTTTTTCCAGGTCCTGAAGCATTTGTCGAAGGGTGGAGCGGCCCACCGGTTTGGACATGAGAAAGGCAGTGGTGGCCCAGGCGACGGTGTAGGGAATGGCGTTGAGCTGGTGGGCCATTTTTCGCCATTGCGCATCGTCCATGGAAAGGTACTGGCGCAGGGTGATCAGCCGTTCCTGTTCAATCCAGGTTTGTACCCGCTGCTGGGCATCGTCCAGTGCGCTGATTTTCAGGCGGCCGTCCGGTTGCGTTTCCAGGGTCTGGAAATACTGTGCCAGGCCCTCCTGTAGCCATACCGGAGCCAGGGGGGATAACTGGTAAAGCAGCACATGACTGGATTCATGCAAAATTGTCTGGGCAACTTGCTGTTCGTTATCGGCCCACTGCCAGACCGCCACTTCATTGGTGGCAGGAATAAAGACGCCGGCATAGTGGCGGCTGCTGGAGCCTATGCGGTCAACCATCCATTGTTGGAAGTCGTCCTGTTTTTCAATCAGGTAGAGGTTTACTTCCGCAGTGCCGTGCAGGTCCAGGCCGAAGTCCCGGCGGTAGCGCTGGTAAATATGGTTAATGTTATCCAGCGTTTGTTGCTGCAAGTCTCCGGACAGGGTGAAGTCCTGACGTTTGACGTTGATTTCGAGTTCTTTGAGTTGCGGGCTGATATCCGGGGTGACGGTCTGGGTTTGGGCATCTTCCGGCGGGCGGTCGCCAAAATGCAATTTGCCGTTGGCGTCACGCCATTGGAAAATTTCTGCCCGGGCGGCTCCGCCGAGCAGGAGGCTGAGGGTGAGTGCAAGCGCTAGAAATCGCAATGTTCATCAATCCATTTGCGGGTTTTTTTCTCATCCGCGGCAACTTCGTCTGCCGTTGCGCCGCGCCGTGAGCCGTCTTCTTCAATATATTCGAAAGGACCTTTGAGCATTCTCAGTCGGTCTTGTGCTTCCGCGCAGGGTTTGGCAAAACGTTCCCGGTATTGTCTTCGTGCGGCTTCTTCAGCCTGGGCTTTTTCCCGTGCCTGGGTGCGCTGGCTTTCCAGCAGGCGTTGGGTGCGGGCATGAATATCGCGTGCATCATCCTGACCAATTTTGGGGGGAGCTTTCACGTCGAGAGTGTCATGTTGCTCTTTGGGCGCCTTGTCCCCGAATTGCCAGTTGCCGTTGGCGTCTTTCCAGCGATAGATTTCTGCACTGGCAGACATGACCGTCAGCGACAGAATTATTCCCCCGATTAATCTCATTATTCCCCCGAGTATCCGTCTCGTGTTGTGTGNTTTAGCTTCCCTGCAAGGCCAGTGAACGTCCCCCGTCCACGGCCAGTATCTGACCTGTTATAAATGGCGCGGCTGTGGCCAGCCAGTAAACCGTGTTGGCGATGTCATCCGGTTCGCCGCTGCGCTTGAGCGCGGTGGCATCCTGAATGGCCTGCTGGTTCATTTGCCCCGCCTCCGGCCACAGGATTGGCCCCGGTGACACGCCGTTGACGCGAATTTCCGGGCCTAGCTCCCGCGCCAGGCTTTTTGTCATCATCGCAAGTCCTGCCTTGGCCATGCAATACAGGGTGTGGGTTTGCAGCGGTTTTTCTGCGTAGACATCGACAATGTTGATAATGCAGCCGTGCTGTTGGCGCAGGGCCGGCGTCAGCTGCTGGCTGAGAATAAAGGGGGCGCGCAGGTTGCTGTGAATTAATTTGTCCCAGTCGGCGTCGTCGGCCTGATCAATGGGGGTGGGGTAGAAGCTGGAGGCATTGTTGACCAGCAGATCCATGCGACCGAAGCAGGCCAGGGCATCATGGGCCAGTTGCCTAACCTGGTCGGGCTTATCCAGATCAGCCTGAATAATCGCCGCGCTATCCGGGCGCGAGCTATTCAGGCTGTCCGCCAGAGCGTGAGCCTCTTGTGCGCTGTTGCGGTAATGAATGATTACCCGCATGCCATTGGCGTGCAGGGTGCGAACGATTTCTGCGCCGATGCGCCGGGCGCTACCGGTAATCAGGGCGACGGGGTCTGCCATGTTTTTTTAAACTCGCTCTTATAGTGGGAAAGTGCATGAATGCGGGCTTTTTCAATGGCCTCGCCCAGTGCCGGTCCTTCGATACCGCTCTGGCGCAGTGCGGCAACATCAATATTGCTGGCTGCCTGCGCCGCGCCACGTAGGTAATCCACCTGGGGGTAGGGGCGATCTTGCAAGCCGGTACGACCGCGAGCATCGGCTTCGCAGGAGAGAAGAAAATCCTCCACCCGTTCCGGTCGGCGTATTACGTCCAGCGTTTTCAGCAGCTTCCAGACCGTGGCGGGTTTCAGCTCCAGGGCCCGGTGGCAGTGGGTATGGTATTCCGCCACCAAGGCCGCCAGAGTGGCGGCG
>NZ_LWFX01001366.1:0-800 GCF_001635175.1 Alcanivorax sp. HI0083
ACCACCCTGCTCGCCCAACAGCATTACGAATCCTTCACTGACCGTTTTGCCGACTGGCCGGTGAATATCGAAGTGCTGTCCCGTTTCCGCAGTGCCAAGGAAAAGACCCAGGTGCTGCAACGGCTGAAGGAAGGCAAGGTGGATATTCTGGTGGGCACCCACCAGCTGCTCCAGGAAACCGTGGCCTTCGACAATCTGGGCCTGATTATTGTCGACGAAGAACACCGCTTCGGGGTGCGCCACAAGGAACGCCTGAAACAGATGCGTGCCGAGTGTGACATTCTCACCCTTACCGCTACCCCGATTCCGCGCACCCTGAACATGGCCATGAGCGGCATGCGCGATATTTCCATCATAGCCACACCGCCGCAAAAACGCCTCTCCGTGAAGACCTTTGTGCAGCAGCACAACGATACCGCCATCAAGGAAGCGCTGCTGCGTGAACTGCTGCGGGGCGGGCAAGTGTATTACCTGCACAATGATATCGACACCATGGAGAAAACCGCCGCGGACATCCGCAAGCTGGTTCCTGATGCCCGTGTGGGTATTGCCCACGGTCAGATGCGCGAGCGGGAACTGGAAGCGGTAATGAGCGACTTCTACCACCGTCGTTTCAACGTGTTGGTGAGCACCACCATCATCGAAACCGGTATCGATGTGCCCAGCGCCAACACCATCATCATCGATCGCGCCGACAAGCTTGGCCTGGCCCAGCTCCATCAGCTCCGTGGTCGGGTGGGCCGCAGCCACCACCAGGCCTACGCCTATCTGATCACCCCCAGCCCCAAGGTGATGACCAA
>NZ_LWFX01001367.1:0-6214 GCF_001635175.1 Alcanivorax sp. HI0083
GGTTAGCTGCTGCGCCTGGGTCAGTGGTGTCAGTACCTCGTCCAGTTGCGGCCAGAAGGTATGCAGTGCGCCGCGCCATTTTTCAAAAGGTGAGGCGGCAAAGTCCGGTTGTTGCCATTGGGCGATCTCGGTGACCGGCAGGCTCCAGAAAAAGCTGGCTAGCGGTGTCTCCGGCTGGTCCGGGCGGCTGCCGGTGGGCAGAATGCCGGCCATGGCGCTGGCCCGGTGATAGCGCTGCTGCAGCAGAGGCACGTCAAAGGGGGCGGCCATGGGCAGCATGGCCCACATGGCGCCCCACGGGTACAGGCGATCGTAGCGCGTCCAGGCCGCTGGTCGCAGCTGGCTGTGGCTGCCGTTGGCGATCAGCACCGCATCGAAGGCAAGCACCTCGGTACGCTGGTTTTTTTCGAGGGTGACCAGGGTTTGGTGTGCTTGAGAGTCTACGGTGAGCACGGTACAACCCATGCGGCGTTGATGCGGCAGGGTTTGCAGGTGGCTGTCCAGCACATGACAGAGGCTGGCCCGGTGGATGCCCAGGCCGTGGGTCTGCTCGCCAAGGGGGCGGTAATGGCTGTTCATGATGGCGCGCCCGGAACAGGTGTGCCCCACCAGGGCATTGATATGCGCGCCGTAACGGCACATGGACTGATAGAGCCCCATGCGGTGGAGGACGCTGAGTCCGGCGGGCTGTAACAGCAAGCCGGCACCCACCGGTTCCAGGGCGGGGGCCCGTTCTATCAGCGTGACGGTGTGGCCCTGTTGGGCCAACAACGCCGCAGTTGCGAGCCCGGCGGTACCGGCCCCGATGATGGCAATGGATTGTGGTTGCACGGCTGGAACATTCCCTTCCCCGAAAAGGCTAGTGGAGAGTAGCAGACTGGGTTGCAGAGAGACGGGCACAGATAAAAAAACGGGCCGCGAAAGCGGCCCGTTAGCGTGTTGCATGCAGCGTGAAACGTGTTGCGTCTATTTCTCCACAAACGCCCGTTCAATCACGTACTCACCCAACACCCCGCCTCGGGTTTCCTTGAAGCCCCAGTTGTCGAGGATCTCGGTGGTGTCCTTGAGCATGGCCGGGCTACCGCAGAGCATGAAGCGGTCGTTTTCCAGGCTCGGGGTGGGCAGGCCCAGGTCTGCGAAGATCTTGCCGCTGGTCATCAGGTCGGTGAGGCGCCCTTCGTTACGGAACGGCTCACGGGTCACCGTGGGATAGTAGAGCAATTTGCCGTTGACGAACTCACCGAAGAATTCGTTGTTGGGCAGCTCATTCTCGATGGTGTTCTGGTAGGCCAGTTCGGACACATGACGGACCCCGTGGGTGAGGATGACGCGGTCGTACTGTTCGTACACTTCCGGGTCCTTGATGATGCTCATAAACGGCGCCAGGCCAGTGCCGGTGGACAGCAGCCACAGGTTCTTGCCCGGCAGCAGGTGGTCGGCCACCAGGGTGCCAGTGGGCTTGCGGCTCACGTAGATCTTGTCGCCCGGCTTGATGTTCTGCAGCTGGGAGGTGAGCGGGCCGTCCTGCACCTTGATACTGAAGAACTCCAGTTCTTCCTCATAGTTGGCGCTGGCAATGGAATAGGCGCGCAGCAACGGGCGGCCGTTGTCCTGCTCCAGGCCAATCATGGTGAAATGTCCGTTCTTGAAACGGAAACCCGGGTCCCGGCTGGTGGTAAAGCTGAACAGGGTATCGTTCCAGTGACGAACGCTTTTGACGGTTTCGGTATTCAAATTAGACATAGTTAAATCAGCGCTTATTCCAAAATTCCAGATGGTGGAAATTTAACCGAATGGCATTTATCGGTAAAATGGGTTGTTCCGATATTTGATATCGATGAATCAGGTATAGCATGCCAGTCACAATCAATAATGATTCTCATTTAATCATGGGTAGGTGGTCATGCGCTACACCCTCAGGCAACTGGAAGTCTTTCTTGCCATTGCCCACTTTGAAAATGTGAGCCATGCGGCCAAGCACCTGAGCATGTCCCAGTCGGCGGCATCCGGGGCGTTGAAAGAGCTGGAAGGGCTGTACGATGTGAAGTTCTTCGAGCGGGCCGGCAAGCGGCTGAAGCTCAATGAGCTGGGCCGGCAGTTCTGGCCGCGGGCGGAAGCGCTGCTGGCCCAGGCCCGTGAGCTGGAAGCGGACCTGCAGTCCCACCGGGATCTGGGGCGACTCAATGTGGGCGCCACCCTGACCATCGGCAATTACCTGGCGGTGGCGATCATGGCGGAGTATATGGCTCAGCAGCCGGGTGCGCGGGTGCATCTGGAAGTGGCCAACACCCGTTCGATTGTGGATCGGGTGCTCACCTTTGAGCTGGATCTGGGGCTTATCGAGGGCGAGCTGAACCACCCGGACCTGGAGTTGTTGCCCTGGCGCGAGGATGAGCTGGTGGTGTTTTGTCGCCCGGAGCATGCGCTGGCAAGTAAGGGAGCGCTGACTGACGACGATTTGCGGGCGGCGCACTGGATTGTTCGTGAGTCGGGTTCCGGTACCCGGCAGACCTTCGAGCGGGCCCTGCACGGGCTGGTGCCCGAGCTGGACCTGGCCCTGGAGCTGGAGCATACCGAGGCGATCAAGCGGGCGGTGGAAACCGGCCTGGGCATCAGTTGCCTGTCGCGGGTGTGTTTGCAGGAGGCGTTCAAGCGGGGCTCGCTGGTGGAGCTGGCGGTGCCGCACCGGGATTTCAGTCGGGAATTCTATTTTGTGCTGCATCGCCAGAAGTACCGCAGCCCTGGCATTGAGAGGTGGCTGGAATTATGTCGCGAATCCGTACTGTAACCCGTCGCGGCCTGTGGCTGCTGCTGTTTGTACTGGTGGCAGGCTTGCTGCTGCCGGAGGCCCGGCAGGTGCCGGTGCAGGGCGCAGACCGTAATGACTGGCACCCGCAGACTTTCTGGTATCACCCCTGGGGCCAGTCCGGGGTTCACAAGGGCGTGGATATCTTTGCTGATGCGGGGACGCCGGTGATCGCCAGCAGTGGCGGCCTGGTGCTGTACCGCGGCGAGCTGTCGCGGGGCGGCAAGGTGGTGCTGATGCTGGGGCCGAAATGGCGGTTGCACTATTACGCCCATTTGCAGTACATCGCCGACAGTGGCATTTGGCTGGGGGCGGGCGCCCCGGTGGGCACCGTGGGGGACAGTGGCAATGCGGCGGGCAAGCCGCCGCATCTGCACTATTCCCTGGTGAGTCTGTTGCCGCTGTTCTGGCGGGCTGACGAGGCGCCGCAGGGCTGGAAGAAGATGTTCTTCCTGGACCCCACGACACATTTTGTGATCAGGCCGGGGGCCTGATTCAGTCAATGTTCTCCACGAGGCCTATCGACAGCAGGATGTTTGATGACACAACAAGCGGACAATAACCGTTCTCTTCAGCGCTGTATTCAAGATGAATGGCAGGCGTTCTGGCTGGCAGTGGGATTTCTGACCCGCGTGCCCATGCTGGTGCGCATTGATTACAGCCAGGCACTGATGAACCGTTCCAGTGTGTATTTTCCGCTGGTGGGGTTGCTGCTGGGGATGGTGTACGCGGCGCTGTTCGTGTTGCTGGACGGATTCTGGAATACCGGGATCAGTGTGGCCCTGGTGCTGGCATTTCACCTGTGGATCACCGGGGCTTTCCACGAAGACGGACTGGCAGACAGTGTGGATGCGCTGGGTGGTGGTTATACCGTGGCACGCCGTCTGGAAATCATGAAGGACAGCCGTATCGGCACCTATGGGGCGGTGGCGTTGATCATGGCGCTGGGTTTGAAGGGATTGTTGCTGGCAGACGCGAATTCCGTTTGGCTGGCCCTGTTGCTGAGCCCGGTGATCGGCCGTTTAACGCCGCTGTGGTTAATGCGGTTTCTGCCCTACGTGACCGACCCGGACACCAGTAAAAGCAAACCCGTAGCGGAAGGCTTCAGCGCAAAACGCCTGGTTGTCGCTACCGCGATGACGGTGACAGTGGCGGCCTTAGCCGGAGCGCTGGTGCCGGCGATATTGTCCGTTGCAGTGGTGGCGTTGCTGTGGGGTGGGTATCTGTGGCGGCAGTTGCGGGGGTATACCGGCGATGCGTTGGGCGCCAGCGTGATTCTGGCGGAGCTGGTGTTTCTGTTAGCGTTGGTGGCGGCGTAGGAGAGGGAAACCGTTGCGAGTGACGAGAAGCGAGTTTCGAAAGTCAAAAACATGAGAGCCGGGTTGTTTTGATATTCGCTCTTCGAAACTCGCTTCTCGTAACTTGTCACTGCTGTGGCAAATATTGCCCGCGCACAATGCCTTCCAGCTCCGCATAGGGAATCGTCAGGGTAGGCTGGCCCATGGCGTAAGGCGCGATGTGGTACACGTTGTATTGCAGCACCATCCCTTCGTCACTGAAGAAGACGTTATCGGTCTTGTCGAACGGCCAGCTGTCACGGAAAGCCTGGTCCAGGTTTTCCTCGTCCAGCCAGGCGGTGTGTTGTTCGCGGGCTTTTTCCCAGAAGGCAGACTGTTGGCCGGGCACCAGCAGGTCGCCCGGTTTTACGCTTTGCTGTTTGGCCAGGTCCCAGTGAAAGTACTGCACGCTGGGCAGGCCGTGGGCACCGCCGGTGTATTCATAGGTTTCCATGGACAGGGTTACCAGGTCGCCGCGTCGGCCCTGTTTTTTCACCGTGGCATTGAGCTCCCAGCCCTGCTCCGAGGCCATGGCCATGTCGGACGCATCTTGCAGAAACGCATCGGCCAGCCCTTCGATGGTGCCATCGTGGGTGGCGTTGCCTTCATCCTGAATCAGCATGGCGGCCAGGTTCTGGGTGATGGCGTCGTTCAGTGCGGGCTGGTTCTCAAAGGTAAGCCATTGCAGGTCCACTTTCGGGCAGCCGTCAGCGTCACACTGCTCATCGGTTTTATTCAGGGTATGGACGATTCGCACCAGAATTTCCGGGGCGGCACCGGTTTGTGCGGCGTCGCTCTTGTCGGTGGAGGCCGGTTTGTCAGCGGGCTTTGCCGGCGCGTCCGGGTCGTCGCAGCCTGCCAGCAGCGCGGTGGCGAGCAGGAGCAAAAATGTCATACGCATGGCATACCCTTCCTGAAATCAATGAAAACGAATGGAGGCATTTAACGGCAGCCACCGCCCCGGTTCAAGGTGCAATGGGATTAACTCGGCTGCAGCGTTCTGTACAGAGGTTTTTTCATTTAGCGTCAGGCATCAGGCGTTGAGGGTGCGGCGCTCGGAAGGTGGCTTTTGCAATCCGGCGGGCCTATCCTGCCGCTTTTCAGAATCAATCGGGAGAATCACCATGAGTTTCTGGACCGTTTACCTTTCCGGGGAAATTCACACCGACTGGCGCNAGCGCATCGTGCAGGGTTGCGCCGAGAAAGAGCTGGATATCGAATTCAGCAGCCCGGTGACGGACCACGAGGCCAGCGACAAGGTGGGGGTCAATATTCTCGGTGCGGAAGACAAGCGTTTCTGGGAAGACCGCCTGGGTGCCGGCATCAATGGTATCCGTACCCGCAAGCTGATTGACGAGGCGGACCTTGTGGTGGTGCGTTTTGGCCCCAAGTATAAGCAATGGAATGCGGCATTTGATGCCGGCTACACGGCGGCGTTGGGCACACCGATGATCATTTTGCACGATGAAGAGCACGATCATCCGTTGAAAGAGGTGGATGCCGCCGCCGATGCGGTAGCGCGCACCCCGGAGCAGGTGGTGGAGATGCTGGCGTATATTCTCAACGCATGAATCCCCGGGTAAAACGGGGCATTCTGGCCTCGTTTTACGGCTTTTTGCATCATCGGGGGAGCGTTTTGCCGTCTGACTTGTCACATTCCAGTACAGGCATAGCCAGATTTGGCACAAAAGGCAAAACAAGGAGTTGTCCCGATGACACACCGATTATTGGCCGCCGCCACCCTTATGCTGGTGACCACCGCCACGGCGTGGGCAGAGACGGAAGGCGTTCCCAACGTGAAAACGCCGGAACCGGAAAAAGTGGAAACCCAGATGGAAGAAACGCTGGACGATATCCAGAATTATTCCGTGGAACAGAAAAACCAGGCCATGCGCGTGGCGCGTCACGCCATCGATGACCTGAATCAGCAGATCACCCTGCTACAAGGCGACATCAACAGCCAGTGGCGCGATCTGTCCCAGGATGCTCGCCTGCAGAAGCAGGAGGCGCTGACCGCCCTGAAAGAGCAGCAAGCCCAGCTGGAAACCCGCTATCAGGCCCTGCAGAATGC
>NZ_LWFX01001368.1:0-2704 GCF_001635175.1 Alcanivorax sp. HI0083
GGGCGTGGACATGCAGGTCGAACTGGGACCAGTCCGCGCCTTCGTGGGTCCAGTGGCCAGAGTTGTGCACCCGCGGGGCAATCTCGTTGACCATCAGCTGGCCATCCACTTCGAAGAACTCCACCGCCATGACGCCGGCGTAATCCAGTTCTTCCATGATGCCCTTGAGCATCTGCTCGGCGGGTTTCTGCAGATCAGAACAGGCGTTGGCCGGTG
Source organism: Alcanivorax sp. HI0083 (assembly GCF_001635175.1). Lineage (NCBI taxonomy): Bacteria > Pseudomonadati > Pseudomonadota > Gammaproteobacteria > Oceanospirillales > Alcanivoracaceae > Alcanivorax > Alcanivorax sp. HI0083. The sequence continues at coordinate 217 of NZ_LWFX01001368.1, forward strand.
CCAGGCTCAGGCGCAGAATGCCGTCCACGTGCCAGTTGCGGGTCAGCGGGTAGAACAGGGTTTCGCCGCTGATACTGCGCGCGCCGACGATGGACAGTTCGCGGCTGAACGGAATTTTTTTCTCGACGATGGCCTTGCCGGCCAACTCTGCGGCAGGCACAGCAGACAGGTCGCCGCCCTCGCCCACAATCCAGGTACCACGACCGTCATAGCCGCCACTACGGGCCTTCACGACCACGCCACCAAACTGCGCCACCGCATCATGCAGGTCGTCGGTCTTGTCCAGGGTCACCCAGGGCGCCGTGGGAATGCCCAGCTTGTCGAGCATCGCTTTCTGGGTGAAGCGGTCGGGGATCACTTGCAGGGCGCCGCGCGCCACACAACGATCGCTCTGCGCGAGTTCTGCGGAAAAACCGGTGTCCGGGAAGGCTTCACGTTCCACAGTAATCACCGGGTAGCGTTCCAGGCATTCTTCCCAGCTGATCGGCACGGCCAGGTCCGAAGTGCCCGGCAACAGCAATGCCCGCTCCGGGTCGTAACGGTCCACCACCAGCCCCAGCCGAGCTGCGGCTTCTGCCATCATCAGGCCAAGCTGGCCACCACCAAGAACAAGTACGCGATTCATAGCAGATCCGTCAGAGCAAACAGGGAAAAGAACGGAGCCAGGGGATCAGCCCTGCCCCAGCTCTGCATTGGCCAACACCTCATCCGCGCGGGAGGCTTTCCAGTCGGCGATTTGTTGTAGCAGTTCGGGGTTGTCCGCCGCCAACATCTGGGAAGCCAGCAGGCCGGCATTCCAGGCGCCCGCCGCGCCGATGGCCAGGGTGCCCACGGCCACGCCCTTGGGCATCTGCACGATGGACAGCAGGCTGTCCCAGCCAGACAGGGTACGGCTTTTCACCGGCACACCCAGCACCGGCAGCGGGGTCAGGGAGGCAATCATGCCGGGCAAATGCGCCGCGCCACCGGCGCCGGCGATAATCACCTTGTAGCCGTTCTCGTGGGCGCTTTTGGCAAAGTCGTACATGCGCTGAGGGGTACGATGAGCCGATACCACTTCGGCCTTCCAACCCACATTGAATTGGGTCAGGGCGTCACAGGCTTCTTTCATGGTCTCCCAGTCAGATTGGGACCCCATTACCACGGCAACCGGCGTGCTCATTCGCGTTACTCCATCGCGCCCATCACGGGCTTTTGCAGCGCATCGGCATCTACCCCGGCACCGACACAGAAAAATTTGAGGCGCACACTTTACTAATGCCTGCGCCGGAGGCAAGCCTATCGGCGAAAAAACAACCAATGATCACGTTCCCGGCCGACAGATGGCGATTTTAGCGTGATTTGGCCGGGAATGCGCTTTGGGATCAGTTCAAAGGAGCGAGTTGGAAGTTTAAACGCGGGCCAGGCAGGGCGTGACAGAACCGCCGTGCCCGCGCCCCATGTTGATAGCTGGAGGCAGGTCAAAAGCGTTTTTTACCACAGAGGGCAGCACGACCATCTGAGTTGGCACGCGGACCCAGAGCTTCAGCTTTGATCCAATCCAACCCGCGCCTTTCAACTTTTAACTTTGAACTTTCAACTGCTTCTCTCCGCCAGCACCTGTGCATACCCCTCCGGGTAACCCGGATAGCGCAAGGTGTAGTGCCCTTGCTGGATATACAGGCTGCGCACCTGTTTGCCAGTGGCCGGTTCATCAGGCACCGCCAGGGTCAGCCCCTGTTGGTCCGCCAACCATTTCAGCACATCCAGATTGCGGCCACCTACCGCATCGGTGCCGATCACCAGCGGCGGCATTTCACGGCCCTCCAGCCAGCCCAGCACCACGCTGTGCAGCAGGCCCACGCAGTCGTCGCGGTGAATGCGATTAGTCCACTGGGGCGCCGGCAGGCTTTCTTCTCCACGGGCCAGCCTGGCTGCCTTGTCGATTTGCCGATAACGGCCCGGCCCGTAGATGCCAGTGAAGCGCACCACGGTACTCAAACTGCGGGTGCTGATCTCTTCTTCCGCCGCCAGCAATACCTTGCCGTTATAACGCCCCGGGCGCGGCGGGGTCAGCTCATCGACAACGCCTTCCAGATCGCCGAAAACCGCACTACTGGAAACGAACACCACCGGGGGCAGCGGTTGCTGGCGCCCCAATGCCTCCAGCAGGATCAGTGGCGCACGCACAAAGGCCTGCAAATAACCTTCTTCGCTGTACTCTGACGGCGTCATGATAATCACCAGCAGATCCACCGGGTCCGGCGGCAGCATGGCTGCACCTTCGGTGAGATCCTGGCTGTACAGCTCCACCCCGGCAGGCGCCTGGGTGCCGCGACGAATCGCGCTGATGCGATGTCCGCCCGCCATTAATTGTTCGGCCAGGCCAGTGCCCAGGTCACCCAGGCCGGCAATAAGAATGTGAGACATAACGCTCCTTACGGAGCGCCAGACGCTGGATGCCCCATGCCAGACGCAGACCGCACGTCGGGCATTCGGCATCTAGCGT
>NZ_LWFX01001369.1:0-2970 GCF_001635175.1 Alcanivorax sp. HI0083
GAACATGAATGGCTGACCAACGAAAAACGCTTCGATGGCAAGCGTGATCTGGAAAACCCCCTGGCTGCCACCATGATGGGGCTGATCTATGTGAACCCGGAAGGCCCCAATGGCGACCCGGACCCGAAAGCCGCCGCCCACGACATTCGCGAAACGTTTGCGCGCATGGCCATGGACGATGAAGAAACCGTTGCCCTGATTGCCGGTGGTCACACCTTCGGCAAAGCCCACGGTGCCGGTGACCCGGAAAAAGTCGGCCCCGACCCGGAAGGCGCCGGGTTGGCGGAGCAAGGCTTGGGCTGGCGTAGCAGTGTGGGTACCGGTAAGGGTGACGACACCATGGGCGGTGGCCCGGAAGTGACCTGGTCGCAGACGCCGACGCAATGGAGCAACTACTTTTTCGACAATCTGTTCGGCTTCGAGTGGGAACTTACCGAGAGCCCGGCCGGGGCCAAGCAGTGGGTGGCGAAAGATGCCGAACCACAGATGCCCTATGCCCAGGACAAGAGCAAGAAGCACAAGCCGATGATGCTGACCACGGACTTGTCGCTGCGCTTTGATCCGGCCTACGAAAAAATCTCCCGGCGCTTCCATGAAAACCCGGACCAGTTCGCCGACGCCTTTGCGCGGGCCTGGTTCAAGTTGACCCACCGGGATCTGGGGCCGCGTGCCCGCTACCTGGGCCCGGAGATTCCAGACGAGGAGCTGATCTGGCAGGACCCGGTGCCTGAGGTGGATCATGAGTTGCTGGACGACAAGGACATTGCTGCGCTGAAGAGCCAGATCCTGGATTCCGGCCTCAGTGTGTCCGAGCTGGTGTACACCGCCTGGTCGTCTGCTGCCACCTTCCGTGGCGGTGACAAGCGTGGCGGTGCCAACGGTGCCCGTATCCGTCTGGCCCCGCAGAAAGACTGGGAGGTAAATCAGCCGGAGCAACTGGCGCGGGTATTGAAAACCCTGGAAGGGATTCAGGCGGACTTCAGTAATGGCAATAAAAAGGTGTCGCTGGCGGACCTGATCGTACTGGGCGGCTGTGCGGCCATCGAGAAGGCGGCCAAGGCGGCGGGCGTCACTATTACCGTTCCGTTCTCGCCGGGCCGTACCGATGCCAGCCAGGAGCAAACCGATGTGGCGTCGTTTGAGCCACTGGAGCCAAAAGCCGATGCGTTCCGCAATTATCAGCAGGCGCGTTTCTCCATGGGCGGCGANCACCTGATGATTGACCGGGCGCAATTGCTCACGCTGACGGCCCCGGAAATGACGGTGCTGGTTGGTGGCCTGCGCGTGCTGGGCGCCAACTACGGCGGCAGCCAGCTGGGTGTGTTTACCGAAAAACCCGGCACCCTGAGCAACGATTTCTTTGTGAATCTTCTCGATATGAATACCGAGTGGAAGCCGGTATCCAGTGATGAAGAAGAATTTGAAGGCCGGGATCGTGCCAGTGGCGAATTGAAGTGGACCGGCAGCCGTGTGGATCTGGTGTTCGGTTCCAACTCGGTGTTGCGCGCTCTCGCCGAGGTTTACGCCTGCTCTGATGCCCAGGAAAAGTTCGTCAACGATTTTGTGGCGGCCTGGACCAAGGTGATGGAGCTGGAGCGTTTTGACCTGAAGTAGTTTCTTTCTCGTCACGGTAAAAGAAAACGGCGCGCTGTTATCAGCGCGCCGTTTTTTTATGGCGTTTTATGTGGGCTACAGCGTACTCGCCGAAGGTTGATCTGTGCCTCCGGCAGCAGCAAATCCCCAGGCATGTCGTCTTGTGCATCGTTTGCTGCGTGATCAGAGCTGTTCAATACGAGCTGATTGGGTAAGGCTGTCAGGTATATGCCGGAAGTGCCGGCAAGGCTGCTTATAAAAATGGGAGAGAACACCGTGACCGCATTACCTGAATACCGCTCCTTCGATGTTGCCGTAGAAAACCATATTGCCCATGTGCAATTCAGCCGCCCGGAATCCATGAACAGCATGAACAAGGATTTCTGGCTGGAGCTGCCCCGTTGCCTGCGGGATATCGAGACTGGCACTGACGCCCGCGTGGTGGTGATGTCCTCCACCGGCAAGCACTTTTCGGCCGGGATGGATCTGTCCGTATTCTCCGATGCAGACGCTGTGCCCATGGCTGGCGATCCGGGGCGCATGGCAGAAAACCTGCGCCGGGTGGTGTTGCAGCTGCAGGATTGCCTGAGTGTACTGGAGCAAGTACGCATGCCTGTGCTGGTGGCGATTCAGGGCGGCTGCGTGGGCGGTGCGCTGGACCTGGTGTGCGCGGCAGACAGTCGCTATTGCAGCCAGGATGCGTTCTTCACCATCAAGGAAACCAGCCTGGGAATGACGGCAGACGTGGGTACGCTGCAGCGCCTGCCCAAGCTGATGCCCCAGGGGTTGGTCCGTGAGCTGGCCTATACCGGCCGCAATTTCAGCGCCTGGGAAGCGGCGGAGCAAGGGTTGGTCAACCGGGTTTATGATGATGCCGAAAGCATGTTGGCAGGGGTGATGGAGATTGCCAAAGAGATCGCTGCCAATTCTCCCCTGGCCGTTCTGGGCTGTAAGGAAATGCTTAACTACAGCCGTGACCACAGCGTGGAAGACAGCCTTAAATACATGGCCACCTGGCAGGCGGGCATGTTCCGCCACGATGACATGATGTTGTCGTTTCAGGCCAAGGCGAAAAAGAAGCAGGCCGACTACCCGGATTTGATGCCGGTTAAAGGTTTGTTTGAGCAGTAGGGCTGAATCCTGATTCGTAGGTCTGCTTAGGCGTAGCCGTAAGCCGACTATCGGCCGTTTCTGCTGCCTTTTCCGTTGAGTGTCGGATTACGCCTTTCAGGTTAATTCGACCTACTCCTCAATGGGAGTGGGGGCTGACAGAGGGGGGAGGAGAGTGTGGCAGGGGGGTAAGGTGTTCTTTAGAGAATCAAAAAAGGCGCCACAAGGGCGCCTTTTTTTACTGGAACAATCGCTTACAGAGCGACG
>NZ_LWFX01001370.1:0-2121 GCF_001635175.1 Alcanivorax sp. HI0083
CGTTGTCCGAAGTGTCCGCACCGCTGGCCGAGAAGATGTACGCCGAACAGGCGCAGCAGGCTGAAGGTGCTGCCGGCGCCGAAGGCGGCCAGCAGCAGGCAGGCGATGACGTGGTCGATGCCGAGTTCGAAGAAGTCGACGACGACAAGAAGAAGTAAGTAACGCCTGACGCCCGACGCCGGATGCTGAACGCAGTTGCCTTTCAAGGTTGTGCGTTTGGCCTCCGGCGTTCGGCGTCTGGCTAAGCCAAAGGCTTATCTATGTCTAAACGTGATTATTACGAAGTGCTGGGTGCGGCAAAGGATGCCAGCGCGCAGGATTTGAAGAAGGCTTATCGTCGCCTGGCGATGAAATACCATCCGGACCGTAACCCGGATGACGAAGAGGCCTTGGCCAAATTCAAGGAAGCGAAAGAAGCCTACGAAGTGCTGGCCGATGAGCAGAAGCGCGCGGCCTATGACCAGTTCGGCCATGCCGGCGTTAACGGTCAGGGTGGCGCCGGTGCTGGCGGCGGCTTCGGCGGCGGAGGCTTTGGTGACATCTTCGGCGATATTTTCGGCGACATCTTCGGTGGTGGTGGCGGTGGACGCCGTGGCCCTGCCCGTGGTGCAGACCTGCGCTATACGCTGGAGCTGACCCTGGAACAGGCGGTGCGCGGCTGCGATGAAAAAATCCGTATCCCCACCTGGGATAGCTGTGATGTCTGTCATGGCTCTGGCGCGAAAGAAGGCAGTCAGCCGGTAACGTGTACCACCTGTGGTGGCGTCGGCCAGGTACGGATGCAGCAGGGTTTCTTTACCGTGCAGCAGGCGTGTCCCACCTGTAAGGGTGAAGGCAAGATCATCAAGGATCCCTGTGGCAACTGCGGTGGCCAGGGCCGGGTGCAGAACACCAAGACCCTGTCGGTGAAAATTCCGGCGGGCGTGGATACCGGCGACCGCATTCGTCTGGCGGGTGAAGGTGAAGCCGGCATGCACGGCGCGCCGTCCGGTGACTTGTATGTGCAGGTCGCCGTGCGTGAGCACGACATCTTCCAGCGCGATGGTGACAACCTGTTCTGCGAAGTGCCGATCAGTTTTGTCGATGCCTCGCTCGGTGGTGAGCTGGATGTGCCCACCCTGAACGGCAAGGTGAAGCTGAAAGTGCCGGCGGAAACCCAGAGCGGAAAAGTCTTCCGCCTGCGTGGCAAGGGTGTGGCGCCGGTTCGTGGCGGTGCACCGGGTGACCTGCTTTGCAAGGTGGTCATCGAGACGCCGGTGAAGCTGTCCGGCGAGCAGAAAGAGTTGTTGCGCAAATTCCAGGAGTCCCTGGAAAGTGGCGGTAATCGTCACAACCCGCGCAAGAGCAGCTGGTTCGAGGGTGTTAAGCGGTTCTTCGATACCAAGTAAGCGTTTCTGCTCCGATAGGAAAAAGCCCGGCATGATTCTCATGTCGGGCTTTTTTGTGGTTGTGTGCCGCGCATGGCGGCTCTCAGTCAATAGTATGGAATTTGATCAGGTTCATTGCCGCTGTGAACAGCCTTGCGATATTGTGCATAAAAACAACAATAATCAGAGGCAATTATGAATTCACGGCGACTGGCGTGTGTGCTGGGGGCGTTGTTGTGCTGTGCACCCGTCTTTGCGGTGTGCGCACCGGTGGATCAGGCCCATGAGCGCGTCCGCGCTACCTTTTCCCAGAAGGCGCCGCTGGTGCCGAACCTGCCGGTATTGAATGCCGACTGGCAGCCTGCGCCTTTCGATCCGGCCCCTTATACCTTCACGGTGGAAGAAATCCGCGCTAACTGGGATCAGTTTATGCGTGGCTTGCGCTTGCCGTACCCCTCTGCCGACTACCTGCAAGCTCGCTATCAGCGCTTCCCGGATCTGTATCGGGATCTGCGCTATCAGGATGACGACTGGGAGCAGCATAGCCGCAATGTGCTGGAGGCCTGGCAGGCCTTCTTCCGTGGCGATTTCCGTCAGGCCCGGGATCTTGGGCATCGCTATGGAGGGTACGCCCGGGTGCCGGCGGTGGTGGCGCAGATTGTGTATGCCACCTATCTGGCGCCCACTCATGAGCAGAAGCAGCAGCTGTTGCAGGAGGCCATCAATGACATGGCCTGGTTCGGCGAGAAGATGG
>NZ_LWFX01001371.1:0-432 GCF_001635175.1 Alcanivorax sp. HI0083
TGACGCCCGACGCCGGATGCTGAACGCAGTTGCCTTTCAAGGTTGTGCGTTTGGCCTCCGGCGTTCGGCGTCTGGCTAAGCCAAAGGCTTATCTATGTCTAAACGTGATTATTACGAAGTGCTGGGTGCGGCAAAGGATGCCAGCGCGCAGGATTTGAAGAAGGCTTATCGTCGCCTGGCGATGAAATACCATCCGGACCGTAACCCGGATGACGAAGAGGCCTTGGCCAAATTCAAGGAAGCGAAAGAAGCCTACGAAGTGCTGGCCGATGAGCAGAAGCGCGCGGCCTATGACCAGTTCGGCCATGCCGGCGTTAACGGTCAGGGTGGCGCCGGTGCTGGCGGCGGCTTCGGCGGCGGAGGCTTTGGTGACATCTTCGGCGATATTTTCGGCGACATCTTCGGTGGTGGTGGCGGTGGACGCCGTGGCCC
>NZ_LWFX01001372.1:0-1844 GCF_001635175.1 Alcanivorax sp. HI0083
GCATCAAAGGCATCAACCGGTCCAGCCGTTCACGGCTGATGGCTTGCATATTCTCCACCGCCCGGCTGTCGCGAAAATCACTCAACCTGCCGTAGACGGCTTCTGCGTCCTGAACGCCAATGGCATTGAGCTGGGCCGCAGCAGCGTCGTCATCCAGCTGGCCCAACCACAAATCCAGTAATTCCTGGTCCGCCCCCTGGGCGGCATCGGTTTCCTGTTCCGGGTCAGCGATCACCTGGCTGAAATGATGACGCACACTTTCCCGGTAGCGGCGCAGCTTGCGCTCAAAGGCGGCCCGGGCGGAAAAGCCCATGGCAAACGTCAGTCGCTGCCAGCCCAGTTCGTCATCCGGCAGGCGCTGGGTCTGCTTATCCGCCACCGCCTGCAAGCGATGCTCCACATCCCGCAGGAACAGGTAGGCTTCGGTGAGCTCGTCGGCCACATCCTCGGGCAGCAACTCAAGCGCCACCAGTTGCGGCAGCACCTTGATCAGGTTTGGCTCACGCAGGGCCGGCAGCTGGCCACCCCGGATCAACTGGAAAGCCTGCACAATAAATTCCACTTCACGAATGCCACCGGCGCCCAGCTTCACATCGGCCTGCATGCCCTTGCGATTCACTTCCCGCTCGATCAGGGACTTCATTTCCCGTAGGGACTGGAAGGCGCCGTAATCGATATAGCGGCGATAGACGAAGGGATTCAGGCGCTTGATCAGGCGATTACCGGCCTGCAGGTCGCCAGCCATGGGACGCATCTTGATCAGCGCATAGCGCTCCCATTCGCGACCCTGGGTCTCGTAGTAACCCTCCATGGCATCAAAGCCAATGGCCAGCACACCACTCTTGCCCCAGGGGCGCAGGCGCATATCCACTCGGAACACAAAACCGTCAGCGGTGGTCTGATCCAGCGCCTTGATCAGCTGCTGGCCCAGGCGCACAAAGAACTGATGGTGGGTCAGGGCGCGGCGTTCGCCTTCAATTTCGCCCTCGTGCTCATAGGCAAAGATCAGGTCGATGTCGGAAGACAGGTTCAGTTCATGGGCCCCCAGCTTGCCCATGGCCAGCACCACCAACCTGACCGGGTTACCGTCCGGGCCCAGCGGTGTACCACTGCGCTCACAGGCCCAGCCGTAGAGCACCGACAGCGCCTCGTCGATAAGGGTATCCGCCAGCAACGACAGGTCCGCCACGGCACTGTGGTAATCGCCGATCCGGGCCAGATCCCGCCAGACAATGCGCACCATATGGCGATGGCGCAGACGGCGCAGCGCCCGCTTGAGGTCATCCTCGCTGTCGCATTGCGCCAGCAAGGCGCGGATTTCCTCTTTCAGGGACGCCGCCGCCAGCGCCTGGCTCAGGTCACTGGCCAGCAGCCACTCCCCCAGCCCCGGATCGCGCTGAAACTGGGCCGCCACGTAGTCAGAGCCCGCCCATACACGGGGCAAGTCAGTCAACAGGTCGTCAGGAATACGGTGGCCGGATTCGACAAAGTGCTGCCAGTGCTGGCTGACCAGCACCGACAGTTCATCCGGCAGGGAGTGATATTGGGGTTCATTCATGGGCGGCTATTGTCGTACGGCGAAGGGAAAGCTACAAGCAAAACGCCTGACGCCAGACAAAGGCTCGGGTTTTCGGCGTCACGCCTCCGGCGTGCATTCACCCCAACAGAATATCCTGGGATGGCGTCACCCGCATGACCTCTTCAATGGTGGTCAGCCCTTTGGCCACCTTCATGGCACCGCTGATACGCAAGGGCTTCATGCCCGACTTCAGCGATGCACGAGTGATCGTTTCCAGATCTGCCCCCCGGGTGATGTGGTTTTTCAGGGTGGTACGTAGCGGCAT
>NZ_LWFX01001373.1:0-967 GCF_001635175.1 Alcanivorax sp. HI0083
ATGCCGTAACCAGCCAGTTCTTCATGTTTTTGGCGGAAGAAATCAACGGGCGCGTTTCAGGCTGTTCTTGTTGAAGTCTGACTCACTCAGCCCCGTGTCATAGCGGTAGTTGCTCCAGAACAGATCCGTGGATTTCCCTGTCTGGTGATTGACCATGGACATCTTGCCGGGCTGCCAGTACTTGTCCTGGTACTGTGAAAAATCACTGGCGGTGAGCGTCTTGAGCAGGCTTTTCTTGCGATCGTAATAGTCCACTTTCCAGGTCCGGTATTCCTGTTGGTCAATCCAGGAAACCTGGCGGGTGTAGCCCGAATCCTCATCTTGCGGGTAACGCTCGACCACGAAACAGGTCAGTTCGCCGCAGGGTTCATCGCGCAGGTACTTGTAGGTGTACTTTTCCACCTCCTGCCCGCGCATGTCTTCAAAACTGAATTCACTGCCCATGAAAGGGCCGGATTTGTTCCGTGAGGCAATGGTTTTCACCCGGCGCAGCGCGGGCAGGTACAGCCATTGGTCGTCGTCACGGGTCTTGTAGCTGAACGTAAGCATGGCGGTGCCGCGCACGTCACGGGGGGTATCGAAGATGGTCAGGCTCTTGTCGCCCTCTTCCTCACCGGTTCCTTCCAGCGTCTTGACGCGCAGCTCGCGCTCCGAGGTCTGGCCACTCTTGCTGATCAGAACCATCTTCATGTCGGCCTGAAAGTCCCCAAAGCCCTCGCCACGGCTATCCGCCTCCCGGGCGATCTCCAGGCCTTTCTCTTCCGGGGTCTGGGCCAATACGACGGGCGCGGCCAGGGCCATTAGCAAAGCGGCGGGCAGTAAACGGACGTTCATGGAGCTCCTCGCGGTATACATGTCTGGGGCTGCACCGGCAAAGCGGGCAACAGCATGTTTACCATGATAGCGATCCAGACAAAAACGGCGATGCCCAAAGAGGCCAAAAAATAGTTGGAAGTGGATAGTCGAC
>NZ_LWFX01001374.1:0-1909 GCF_001635175.1 Alcanivorax sp. HI0083
TGACCCCGGAAAAGGCGACCACCAGCAGTACCGGGAGAAAATAGATGCCGATGACCTGGTGCAGATCAAAGTGTAATCGGTAGGTGCCGCCGCTCCGTTTAATGGTCAGGTTGCGACGCCACTTTCCCTTGCGCTTGCCGGTGGGCCACCACAGGTAAACGCCGGTCAGACAGAAACCGAGCAAGCACAGGCCAAGCACGCCAACCACAATCTCGCCAATTTCGCCGGACAACAGGGTGTAATGCAGGCTGTAGATCCAGGTCATCAGGTAGTCGCCCCAGGTGCGAATCGCAAGCACCTCGCCGGTATAGGGGGAGACGCTGACCTGAATCGGGCCGGGTTCGCCCGGTGGAGCAAAAAAGCGCAGGGTGTGGGGGCTGCCGGGGGCCTGTGCCGGCTCGATACGCAATGCTTTGCGGCCCAGCTCGGCTTCGGCGTTGGCGACGATGTCGTTAAGGGGAAGCGTGCTTTTCCCCTGAGTCATCAGTTGCGGATTGAGCGACTCGTCCAGCCCCTCATGGAAGACCAGTAAACTGCCGCTGAGGCCGATAACCACCAGCAACAGCCCGGTGATCAGGCCGGTGTATTTGTGCAAAGTGAAAAGCAGGTTGCGCATAAAGTATCAGGCTCGGAAATAAAACGGGCAGCCATTGGCTGCCCGTTAGCTAGCTGGGCGACTTATTAGAAGTCCAGATTGTAGCCCAGAGTGACGGTACGACCACGGCCCTTGAAGTTCTGGTCATCACGGGTGGTGGCTGTTTGCGAGAAGTAGCTGAAGTAATCCTCGTTAAGCAGGTTTTCGATGCCGGCAGTGACTTGGCCTTTGGGCAGCGCGTATCCCAGAGACAGGTCAACCAGTTGGTAGGAGCTGAAGTCGTTCGTGTCGCCTTCGAAATCCTTGTTGAAGTAGTGAGTCCCCTGAAGCTGGGTATGCAGCTTGCTGGTCCATTTGGCATGCCAGCGCAGCTGAATGCTGTCAGGGGCGATATTGCGGCCATCCAGCCGAGTGTCTACGGTGCCGTCATCATCACTGTCGAACTTGCCGCTGATGTGGGCATAAGTGGCGTTCAGATAGTGCACCGGATTGATTTGCCATCCTGCGTCGGCCTCGATGCCCTGGATTTCGGTTCGCTCACGGCTGACTTCGAAGATGCCGCCGTTATTTTGCAGTCGTTGGCCCAGGTCGGAATCGGAGCTGAAATGGCTGAGCTCAAAGTGGGCGCCGCCGTTATGCAGGCGGATACCGATTTCGGTGTTGTCGGTCACAATGGGTTGCAGATCGAGGAAGTCTTCCACGCTCTGGTTGGCCTGGTTGATGCCGCGCAGAACACGGCCCACATCGGGCATGCCGAACCCTTCAGAGTAGTTGGCAAACAACTGCGCGTTCTCGGTGGCCTGGAAGACCAGGCCGTAATTGAGCAGGGTTTCGTCAAAATCCGGGCTACCGCCTTCGACTTGCTGGCTGCCGTAGGAGGCCAGGGTGGTGAAATCGTCCACGTTCAGTTTCGCGTATTCATAGCGCACTCCGGCATTCAGGGTCAGTTGTTGCATGGGGCTGACTTCTGCCTGCAGGAAGGGCGCAATGTTGCGGAACTGGGTTTCCGGTACCCATTCGCGATTGGTCTGTGCCAGGATCTGGGTGGTTTCGTCCTGCAGCAGGTCCAGACCGGTGGTCAGCTTCAGACGGTTATTAAACATGCCGTCACGGGACAGGGTCAGTTTGCCGCCAATCTTGTCGGATTCGTTCTGGGACTGGTCGTAGACATTGGTCCCATAGGCCGGGTCCTGGAAGGTAGCGAAGACCCCCCCGCCGTAACGGGCCTTGAAGCTCTGGCTGTAAAGCTGGGTAATAAAGTGATTCCCGGCAAGATTGCTGTGGGTGTAGTTCAGCCCGACGGTCAGTACTTCA
>NZ_LWFX01001375.1:0-9120 GCF_001635175.1 Alcanivorax sp. HI0083
CCGTTGGTCAATTTGCCATTCCAGCTTTATCTCTATCTTGGTGATGGCAGCAGCATGATGAACCGTTTCGGAACGCCGAACCCTCCGGTTAGCACCGTGGTTATGCTGGTGGGCGGTTTGTGTTGGTTTATCAATGTGTTAGTGCTTTTATCCATGATGGTCTTGTTGGTGTTGGGTTGGTTTCTGCCCGACCTTCTGGCGCCTTATCTCGCCCAGCTTCCTCAGGGGTGGGCGCAGCCGGTACAGCAGGCGCTTAACGCTCGATAACTATTAGTCGCAGGCTCCTATTTTTGCTACCTTTTATGCTATTGTCTTGTGATCCAGGTCCGGGGAGAGCGGACTTGGCGATATAAATAAAGCCATAACCAGTAACAACAATAATAGCGATTATTAGGGAGTAGCTATGAGAAAGCGTCTTCTGGGGTGTCTCATTGCGATGGTGTTGCTGCCAATGCAGGGATTTGCGTCAATCAGCAATGCGGAACTCGAAGATTTTGAACTGGCGTTGTGGAAAGTCCGCGCTGATTTCCACATGTTGACCGTCATGGTCGGCAGCAAAACCTATATTTCCAATCTTGATGAGGCTATTGACCAGGCTCAGTCCGGGATTGATTTGTTACGCCGTGATGCAGAAGGTAGCGAGGAGCGCTCTCTGGTTGCTGACCTTGAAAAGAGCTGGGGTATTTTCAAAGCTGCTGCAGAAAGCAACACCATGGCGGAGCAGGGGTTCACCAACTCTTACACCATCCAGGATGTGAACGAGTTGCCAGTGGAGATGTCACTGCGCATGGAATCGTTCACAGGCACCACCGACGGCAAATACGATGATATTCGCGAGCTTTCCGCTTACCTTCAGCGCATGACCTCAGAATACCTGAATATCGCTGCAGACCCGGCAGGGGGGATGGCGTCGGGCTCGGATGAAGGTCGCATTGAATTCAAGGATGCCGTGCCCGAATTTGAGCGGATGCTGGCAGCGGCGAAAAAGAACCATGCCGATGATGAAGCCATCAGCCGCGCCTTGAATCAGGTAGGCGTCAAGTGGATGTTTATTCGTGAATCCATGGTCAAGTTTTATGAAAATGCGGTGTCTTATCTGATTTATCGGTACACCAACCAGATGGTGGACACTATGAGTCAGGCAATCAGTCTGGCGTCCACGGATGTAGAAAAGCCCAGCTTCGGGCCGGTTGAATAAGGCGGAGCCAGCGTGGCTCTTTCTACTGACCCTCGCATGTGTGCGGGGGTTTTTTGATGGTGGCTTGTGTTAAGCCGCTCTTGTTTACATGAATAGGGGGAGTTTGGGGTGAATAAAGGGATTCGACATGGCCTGATTGCGACGCTGCTATTGGTGTCAACAGGGGCTCAGGCAGCAATGTCCGCCACGGAATTGGCACTGGTTCAGGCAGATGCATGGCGTGTTCGTATGGGGTTTCATCTGCTTTCGATTCGTGGGGACAACCCGGAAGATCGTGTAGCGCTGAAAGCCTTGTTGGCGGATGGCGAGCAACATGTGGATGCGCTGAAGGCGCAAGCCGCTCCCGGTGAGAAAGACACTGCAACGCAACTCAATGCGTCCTGGGAAGCACTCAGCGCACGCGCCCTGGATAATCCGCTGGCCTCACTGGGCTATGCGGATTACGGCGCCATGAGTGAAATCAATACCACCACGCTGGCGGTGGATACGCTGGCTCGAGAGGCTGATGTGGCGGGCGATGCAACCTACCTGGATATCGCTCAGTTATCCGTGGCGATGCAGCGTCTGGCTAGTGAATATGCCGCCCTGGCAGCGTTTCCCTCAGCGGGTTTGAAAACCGGCACGGGCCTGCAATCCATGGACTTTGGCGCGGAAGCCCGGGGCATCGACGAGTTGCTGGCCAGCCTGAAAGGCAAATATGCGGGGGATCAGCAGGCGAGTGATGTGCTGGCGTTTATCGATCAACGCTGGGCGTTCGTGCGCAAGTCGATTCCCGGTATGGATGACCCGAACACGCAGAAAATTCCTTATCTGTTCTACCGCTATGCCACGCAAATGGCGGAACGGGTGAGTGAGCTGGCCCAGCCATAGAGTGGGTTCATCACGGAATTGAGTGATCAGCCTGCCTCGGAGCTTGTCGCATTATCTCTCCCTGACAGCCGCTGGACGCCGGATGTCCCTGACTACGCCTCAAAAGGGATACCACAATAACGACAGCCTCTCAGGCTATGGGGTTTACGTCAGGCATCCGGCGTCGAGCTTTTGGCAAAGCGCCGGATTATTCGCTCTGATCCGCGAAGAGCCATAAAGCGGTCCGGTTTTCGGCCAGGCGGTGCGGCTACTGCGAGCGCGCTACCAGCCAGTCAGCGCTGATGCGCCAGGCGTGGGAGGGGGCTTTTGAACCTGAAAAGACCCCCGCATGGCCACCCGGCACTTCCTCGAAGCGTTTCTCTTTGCTGCCGACAAGATGCATCACATCCCGTGCTGCGCGCAGGCTGACAATGTTGTCGGTGATGCCGGCAAAGGAAAGCAGGTCCTGCTGAATGGATGAAAAATCCACACTGCGCCCGCCGATCCGGATTTTCCCTCTAGCCAGGCTGTTGGCCAGAATCATCTTCTCGATCACCTCACGGACCACCGCACCGGGATAATCCACCATATCGTTGAACCACTGGCCCATGGTCATGTACTCAGTCACGTATTCACGGTCACCAAGATTACGGATCAGATCCATGTAGGCCTGGACCACGCCGGGGGGATTGGTCATCTTGAATCCCAGCGTCAGCAGGTTGGCGGGAATGTGAAATAGCTTGTCGCTGAGCGGCTCCAGACGAATTTGGAACCAGTCGTGGATCTGCATGGCGGGAATGGCGGCCAGGCCCAGCGCCTTGCCGAACGGTCCACTCTTGTGAAAATTCACCGGGCTGGCAATGGTGATCAGGCTGCGGACAGGTGCGTCATGGTGGCCGCCCAGATACATCAGGCAAAGCAGCCCGCCCATGCAGTAGCCCATCATGTTGATGGTTTCGGTTTCCGCATGGGCCTTTACGGCATCCACCGCAGAGGGAAGCCACCGGTTTACATAGGTGTCCAGGTCCAGGCTGCGATTGGCGTTGGACGGTTTCCCCCAGTCCACCAGATATACATCGTAGCCGCGGGCCATCAGGTAAAGGACCATGGAGCGGTTGGGCATCAAGTCGTAGGTCCAACAATGAATGCCCAGCGCAGGCACCAGCAGCAGGGGGATGCGGTGCTTGTCGGCGGAAACCGGCAGGACGTCATCGTTAAGCGGGACTTCGGTCACCGGTGGCAGGCTGTAATGGCGTACAGCCATGATGCCATCACGATAAATTTCATCCCACGGGCATTTATCCACCTGGATAAAGCGTTGCGGGTGGCGCCTGCGTTCAACAATGTGGCCAACGGCCCGCAGGCTGTTCTTTAATCGTGATGTAGCCATTCAAAACGACTCCTGAAATGGGCGGAGAAGCCTAGGGAACCTCTGAATAACTCCTTGCGTACTCAGCGTGACCTGAAGCGTGCAGCTGTTGCGCCTTGTCTCGACAGACAGGGTGGTTCCCTTTCTTAGAGAAAAGGCGCAGCAGATGTGCGCTTCAGGCCGCGCCCTCCGGGTCTTTCAGGCTGGCCCGCACTCGTTGTTGCGCTTTTTCGACAGGCAACCAGCATGCCATCAAAATCGCGCCTAGATTGCGAGCCAGTCTGAAAGACTGAGCATGCAAGGAGTTATTCAAAGGTTCCCTAGCAGAGAGCAAGGCCGTTTCTATGGTAAAACGGTAACACTTGCAGATTAGCCGCCAGCGGTTAATCTTGCCCCGGATATCAGCTGGAGACATTGGCCGCCGTGACAGAAAAAACACTTCCGTATACACGCCAGGACATATGCAATCGCTTCCTGGATTCCGTCCGCCACTCTGTTGTGCTTGGGCTTGAGGTTGTCAGCGCTACTGAAGAGTGCGTCCGGGTCCGAATGCCCTGGCGAGACGATCTGGTCGGTAACCCGGAGACCGGAGTCATGCACGGTGGGGCCATTTTCGCGATGATGGACCAGGCTGGGGGCATGGCAATCACTTGCCGAACTTTCCCCACGTTCGAGATTACTCCGACCATCGATTTTCGCGTGGATCATCTGCGTAGCCCGGGGAAAGGGCGGGCTGTGGTGTGTGAGGCCCGCTGCTATCGGCTCACCACCCACGTGGCCTTTGTCAGTGTCACCACCTGGGAAGAAGAGGGGGACGAGGAGCCCATTGCCACCGGGTTGGCAACCTATACGCGGTTAAAAATTGACAAGGCAGGCACGGTGGTGGGCCAATGAAAGCACTGAAAACGCTGATCGAAGAATGCCGTAGCGGCAAGGCAGACTATCAGGCCCTGATCGACCGGGTACCGTATGCCCGGTTCCTGGGCATTCAGGTGATTGCCCAGGGGGACGAGCTGACTTTTGTGCTGCCCAAGCACGACAATGTGGTCGGCAACCCGACCTTGCCAGCGCTGCACGGCGGGGCGGTGGCCGGTTTTATGGAGCAGGCGGCGATCATCTTCATCCTGCTGCAAATGGGCGAGCCCAAAGTGCCGAAAACCATCGATTTCACTATCGATTATCTGCGCGCGGGGCTGTTCCGCGACACCTACGCCGAATGCAGCGTGACTCGTCTGGGCCGGCGTATCGCCAACGTGCGCATCAGTGCCTGGCAAAAAAACCGCCAGGAGCCGATTACCATTGCCCGAGCTCACTTTCTGCTTTCTGACGATGGCAGCACCGATTAAGCGGATCTTGATCCATTGTGTTTAGGCGCCACGGACGGCGTTAATTGTCATATCACGACATTGCTCCCTTCCCGGCATCCGCCTAGCGTTGAGTCATGACTTAGCGCTACCAGGGATGCCCCATGAAAATAACTAAAGTCAGCACGCCGCCTGCCCATGTCAGTATCTATGAAAACTGGGATGGCCCAGGTCATGAGGATATTGAAGACAAACTGACCACACAGCACGTTGAAGATGTGGTGGAAATATTCCAGACCCCGCTTACCGGGCATTACAACTGGGACTACTCCTCCGCCGACGGGCGGATCCGCAAATTGTACAAATTGGGAAAAGAGCTCAACTGGAATGCGGATATGGATGTGGATTGGTCGCAGGATTTCCCCAAATCCGAGGTGCCACTGGATCAGTCCTTCAATCCCTTTAACGGCTGGTCCACCTTTGAGTCGCTCAGCGATGAGGAAAAGCTCCGTTTCGGCTGGCACAACCTGGCCTGGATGCTGGCCCAGTTTGTACACGGGGAGCAGGGGGCATTGCTGGTGGCGTCCCAATTGGCCAGTTGCGCACCCACCTACGACGCCAAACTCTACGCGGCCAGCCAGACCTTTGATGAAGCGCGCCATGTGGAGGTTTTCACCCGTTACCTGCAGGAAAAGATCGGCATTCTTTACCCGGTGAACCCCAACCTGAAATCCTTGCTGGACAAAATCCTGTCTGATCCGCGCTGGGATCTGAAGTTTATTGGCATGCAGATCATCATCGAAGGGCTGGCGCTGGCCGCGTTTAATACCCTGAAACTGACCGCCCAAGACCCCCTGCTGAAGCAGATTATTCACCTGGTTATTCGCGATGAAGCAAGGCACGTTACCTTTGGTGTCAATTACTTGGAGGACTTTGTTGAGACTCTGTCTGAAGAGGAGAAAGAGGAGCGCGCCCACTTCGCCTTCGAGGCCTGCGTGGTCATGCGGGAGCGCCTAATCAGCACGGAAGTGTTCGAGCACTTTGGCTGGGATGTGAACGAAGCCCGAGAGCAGGTTTTGTCATCCTCCATCATGGCGCAATTCCGCAATCTGCTGTTTACCCGGATCATGCCTAACCTCAAACGCATTGGTCTGCTCACCGATTCCGTGAGACCACGGTTTGAGGAGCTGGGCATCCTGCAGTTTGAAAACCTGGTGGACGATGGGCAGATCGATTGGGCAGAGCTTTCCAAGCCTCTTTACGACGAGGCGTCCTGAACCGATTCGATGATCAATGCATCAGCCACCGGCCGGGCCAATGCCCGGCCGGTGGCGTTATAGGCCTGGCGCATGGCCAAGCGGCCCTGTTCCAGCTTGCCGGGGCCGGAGCGGACCAGGCCGTCAATGGCAAGGGTGACCAGATTCGGGCGCGAGGGGTGATGCAGCGCCATGCTGTTACGGCCACGCCAGGGAGAGCGGGACTGCAAATGGTGATAAAGTACCCGCTCTCCGGGGAAGGTGGCAGCCAGCCCGTGGCGGTCGGCAATGCCGCCGTCCCAATAGTAGCGCCCGCCAATCCGGGCGGGTTGAAAGAGCAGGGGCACGGCACAGGACGCGTATACCGCTTCCACCAGATCCCCCTGTTGCAACACCTGCGTGCGCCGGCTTTTTCCCTGCCAGGCGGATACCGCCAGCGGGGTTCGGGACTCTTCCACGCGCTGAGTGGGTAGCAGGCCCGCCAGCATCCGTCGAAAAGCCTGACCGGATAACAAACCCAGCCCGGGGGATGGGTCCCAGAAGTGTGACCGATCCAGGCTAAGCAGTGTGTCTTCGATGGCATTGATGCTAGCGCCGGAGGCTATGCAAGCCGCCACCAGAGCGCCAGCGCTGGAACCACAGAAACGGGCGGGCGACAGGCCATGGTCAAGCAGGGCACGCAGCGTGCCGAAATGGGCAAAAAAGCCGAAAAACCCGGATGACATGGCGAGGGTGAACGACGCCTCTGCCAGCCAATCCGCCAGTAACGCCTGATGAGATGCGCCCCCTGGCGGTGCGTGATCCGCTACCCCTTGAACCGGAATATGTAATGCCACAGCTTGACCCTTCCACCAAAATCGCCGGCAAGACTATCTCGCGAGCCTTCAGTCACACAATGTTGTTGGCGGCAGTAGCGGTAACCGCACTGGGCCAGACCCTGGTTTTTACCCTGCTGCCATCACTGGGGCGCGCCACCGGCATGACGGAAATGCAGGTGGGGCTGATCATCAGTTGCTCGTCACTGGTGTTTGCTTTGGCAAGCCCGGTGTGGGGCACCTTGAGTGAGTCGCTGGGCCGCAAACGAGTGATGGTAATCGGTCTATCCGGTTATTCGCTGGGTACGCTGTCGTTTGCGGTGGTGTTTGATCTGGGACTTCGCGGTGCCCTGGTGGGAGTCGGTCTGGTGGCGGCTCTGGTCCTGAGCCGCATGCTGCAGGCCGCCATCATGGCGGCAACTCCGGCGGCGGCCGCTGCGTATACCGCTGACATCACCACCCCGGAGCAACGCACCCAGGGGATGGGCCGCATCGGTGCTGCCAACAATATCGGCACCGTCGTGGGGCCGGTGTCCGGCGGCATGCTCGCTGCCGTTGCGTTGGTGTTCCCGCTTTATGGGGTGGCGGCACTGACCGCGCTAATGGCGATCAGCGTGGCCTTGTGGCTGCCGCCGTCGCCGCACCAGCCAACCGCGCGCACCGTACCGCTGCGTTCCGTTTTGCGCCATGGATTGGCCGCCTATGCGGACCCGCGCTTGCGCGATCTGCTGTTGACCGGAGTCATGCTGTTTATGAGCTTTGCCCTGATTCAGCAAACCCTGGGTTTTCTGTTTCAGGATCAGTTCCAGATGAGCCCGACCGAAGCGGCAAGGGCGCTGGGGCTGACCATGATGATGGCGGCGCTGACGTCGCTGTCAGGGCAGCTGATCGTGGTGCAATGGCTGAAGGCGCCCGCAACCCTGCTGATCGCCCTGGCCGTGCCCAGCATCGGCGCGGGTGCCGTTATTCTCTGGTTGGCCAATACGGAGGCCTGGATGAGTGGGGCGGTGCTGCTGGTCGGGCTGGGCCTGGGGTTTGGCATGCCTGCGGTCATGTCCCTGGCCAGCCTGAGGGTGCCCACGCAAGAGCAGGGCCGGGTGGCTGGCCTGGCCAGCGCCTGTCCGGCGCTGGGGTTTATTGTCGGGCCACTGGTTGGGACCGGCCTGTACACGCTGGATCAGCGTTGGCCTTATCTGCTGGTGATCGCGTTGCTGTTGCCCATGTCGATGCTGGCCTGGCGGCTTGCCCGCAAGGCTTGAGACGTTCAGGCTTGCACCTGTAACGACTGCCACAGGTGCGCCGCCACCAGTGCCCGCCATGGAGTGAATTCGGCCAGCCAATCCCGGGTGGCCTTCGCTGCTGGGCGCTCATTCCAGGCCAGCAACTGTTGCAGCGCTTTCTGCACCGCCACATCCCCGTGCAGGCTGCCATCCAGGTAGCCATATCCCCGTAGCAGCGTGTAATTCACACTCCATGGCCCCAGGCCGCGAATACGCAGCAAGGCGCGCTCCAGGTTTAGTGCGTCAGCGTTTGAGTGCAATGCGTCGGGAAGCAGGCAGTGATCACAGCAGCGCTGCGACACCGTCAACAGTGTCTGCGCCTTGCTGGCTGAAAATCCGACACTACGCAGCGCGTTGCTATCCAGCTGGCTCACCGCAACGGCATCGGGGTAGCAGTGCAGGCCATTGATCACTTCTTGACCTGCCAGCTGAATAAACCGTCGACGAATGGCAGTAGCAGCGCTGACGCTGATCTGTTGTCCGATAATGGCCCAGCTCAAAGCCTCGAACGGGGTCGCCGATTGCGGGACACGCAGGCCCCGCTGTTGCTGCACCAGGTGGCCGAGTGCGGTCGGCTCCGCCATCGCCTTCTCGAAGGCCTCTACCGGTTGGTCCAGGCCCAGCATGGCGCGAGTGTGTCGGGATAATGCCGTGCGGGTGAGCGACTTGGCCGTGGCGCGGACCTGGCCAGGCTGGCTGAAGTCCAGGGTGAGCACGCAGGGGCGACCGTCGATGGTAGCGGCCTTGTGGAGTACATGGCCTTCCACCCGCTCGGAAATGGCGTGCCGATCACGGCCATGGAAATCAAGAAAGGCAGGCACACCAAAGCGTGCGGGTAGCGCGAGCGAAAGGCTGCTCACGCCTGTTCTTGTCCTTGTTCGCGGCCGAGCAGGGCGGCCTTGCGCTCAACCCCCCAGCGGTAACCGGACAGGCCGCCATCGGCGCGCACAATACGGTGGCAGGGCACCAGCACCGCCAGCCGGTTACTGGCGCATGCCCGCGCCACGGCGCGGGCCGCGNCAGTAACCGGCTGGCGGTGCTGGTGCCCT
>NZ_LWFX01001376.1:0-4159 GCF_001635175.1 Alcanivorax sp. HI0083
CGTGCAGGCCATCGAAACCCTGCTGGAAAACCTGGAAATGCGTAAGGCCAGCCGTTTCTGGAGCGCCCCGCAGCCGGTGTTCTTCGAGTCGGAATGGATTCGTGCCAGCCAGGGCGGGATTTTGCTCTCCGAGGTAAAACTCAACGACAAGGTGAAAAAGGGCCAGATTCTCGGCACCGTCACCGACCCGATCAGCAATACGGGCAGCGCCATTATCGCCCCCTACAACGGGCGCGTGCTGGGCATGGCGGTTAACCAGGTGGTCCACGCCGGCTTTGCGGCCTTCCGTATCGGTGAAGAGAAGAGCACCGAGGAAGTGGAAGCCCAGGCAGAGAAAGCCAGCAAGGAAAAAGAAAGCAAAGGGGAGAAAGGCGGAAAAGTGGAAAAGCCGGAGGAAAACGGCGAACCCGCACCTCCCAAGGCGCCACGACCTGAACGGGACGTGGATCGTGCCGACGACCTCAGCGCCGTCGAACATCAGGATGGCGAAGGCAACGAACCCCACCCCTGATTCACTGGCTGAATGGCTGCGCGAGATGTATTTCCCGCGCAGTCCGTCCACTCTCAGCGCGTGTGCTATTGGTTATTGCAGCACAATTTGGTCGCGCATTTTTGCCAGCGTTTTCTCGCCAATGCCTTTGATGGCCAGCAGCTGATCCGGGCTGGTAAATTCCCCCTGGCTGTCACGGAAATCAATTATCGCCTGGGCCGTCTTGGGGCCAACCCCGTGCAGTTTTTCCAGTTCGGCCATATCGGCAGTATTTAAATTGACGACACCGCTCTCTGCTGTCGCCCCAGCCGCTTTGGCGGGTTCTGCGGCGGCGGTTTTGACAGCGTCTGTGCCAGCAGGCTGCAGTTCGACGGCAGCGGCGGGCATCACCAAGGCCATCAGCAGAGGCAGAATCGCAATGTAACAGGGTTTCATATGAGATCTCCGTATTCTTTATTCTGAATGGAAATCTCACTTTAAGGAGGTATAAATACTGCTGTTATCCGCCAGCCACAAACGGTGCTGTAAGCAGATTAGCCCAGACTTTGTAATATAGCGTCGACTACATCCGTAGGTGTGGCGGACTGGGTGATGGGCCGGCCGATTACCATATAGTCCACACCCGCATCACGAGCCTGTACCGGCGTCAGTACCCGACGCTGGTCTCCTGCCTCGGACCCTTGTGGTCGAATCCCCGGGGTCACCAGTTCAAAGGCCGATCCGCAGGCCTGTTTCAGCATTACCGCTTCCTGGGCCGAACAGACCACGCCATCCATGCCTGACGCCCTGGCCAGCTCTGCCAGGCGCTGCACCTGTACCTTGGGCACATCCACCACGCCCACCTGCTGCAGGTCGCTGTCATCCATGCTGGTCAGCACCGTCACGGCGATCAGGTGTGGACGCCGGGCGTGATTGGCAATGGCATTGGCCGCGCCTTCCATCATCCGCTGGCCACCACTGGCATGCACGTTCACCATCCACACGCCCATGTCCGCCGCCGCAGCGACAGCCCCCGCCACGGTGTTGGGAATGTCGTGGAATTTCAGGTCCAGAAATACCTCAAAGCCCAGCTTGTGCAACGATTCCACCACCGCCGGGCCACTGCGGGTAAAAATTTCCTTGCCCACCTTTACCCGCACCTTGGCCGGATCCAGTTGCTTTGCCATGACCAGAGCCTGGGCGGCATCGGGGTAGTCCAGTGCGACAATAACGGGGCTGGTGATGGACATGGCGAGCTTCCTGAGTGGTGGGTAGGCGGGGCTATAGTAGGCGCAGGGATAACCGGGTTCAAGAATTGCCATTAGCAAGCGTTCATCGTCCTGCGAACGGTTTTGTAGGAGCACCACTTGAGGTGCGAACCGAACGTAGCGAGGCCACCAAAGGGAAGCCATTATTTAGAGGCCCGTAGCGCCCGGAAATGCCTGATCGCCCTGCGGGTCGATTCCGTGTTTCGCACGGTTCGTCCCTCAAGCGGGACTCCTACAGCAGCTCCGTAGAAACCCCGGGATCCAGGGAGCGCCCTGGTTCTTAAGCCAATCAGCGGCAGCTGGTAGCTGCTTTAAACTTCCTTCACCACCGGCTTGATGGTGCCCCAGCGTTTGCAGCTTGGGCAGCGCCATTGCATCAATGGGGTTTCAAAGCCACAGCGGCGGCACTTGTACAGGCTCTTGTCGCTCAGCAGCTTTTCCGACACCTGCTTGAGCATGTCCAGATGCTCACGGGCCTCGCCCTCGGCGGTGCTGGCCAGGCTCATGTCGATGATGCGGTTGAGCCCCCGCACGGACGGGTTGGCCTTCATGTATTCACGGATAAAGTCCGCCGCTTCCTTGTCGCCATAACGCTCTTTAAGCGTTTCCGAGAGCAACAGAATACGCGTGGTGCTGGGTTTCTCTGCACTGTAATCGGCCAGCATCTGGATAAAGTCTTCTTCCTTTTCCTGATGCTGAAAACACTGCCGCAGACGATCCAGTGTTTCATCAAAAAAGTCACTGTCCTGGTTCCAGACCCGCTGAAAGGCATCAATCGCGGCGCCCCAGTTGGATTCCGCCATTTCCAGATCGCCTTCCGCCAGGCTGGCACGCACGCACTGGTTATCGAATGACAACGCCCGGCGCAGCATACGGCGGGCTGGATTAATGTCGCCGTCCCGACGCAGGGTTTCCGCTTGCTCACAGCAGAACTGGGCCAGTACCGGCGCCAGGTTCGCACGGTTCTTGAGCAGGCGCTCGCCCATGCTGATGGCGTTCACCCAGTCACGCTCCTGCTCGTACAGGCCCATCAACTGTTCACACACTTCATCCTTGGCCTGGCAATCCTGGTCCAGCATTTCCAGCAGTACCTGCTCGGCCAGATCAAAGATGCCACTGGCCAAATAATCCTGGGCCAGCTCCAGCTGAATTTCTTCCTGTACCGGCCGACCATAGTCGCCATGTTCAAGCAGATGAGTATGCAACTGCGCGGCACGGTCAAATTCGCCGCGTTTGCGGAACAGCTTGCCCAGAGCCAGGTGAGTTTCCAGCCCTTCTTCACTCACGTCCAGGCTGTTGAGCAAAGCCTCGATGCCCTTGTCTGGCTCTTCATTGAGGAAGAAGTTAATGCCCGCTACATAATCCTTGGACAGGGACGCCATGCGGCGGCGCTGGCGGCGCTTGCTTTCGCGTCGCCCCATGAAAAAACCGGCAGAAATGGCCACAAAGAACAGGGGAATGAGCCACAACGATTCGCTCATGAAAACAGGCCCTTGATGCCACGCAGGCCAACCCCGGCCAGCAAGCCCACCAGCAAGCCGATGGCCAGCACAGAGACCACCAGCACACCCAGTGAGACCTGCCACTGCCAGGCATCCACCAGGAGATCGATCATCACCAGATCACGGTTACTGGTTACAAACAGGAAGGCGACAAGAAAAATGGCCACAACGGCCAGAATTACGAGGATCCGGTAAAGGTTTCGCATCGGGAACGTCCTTTTCTGGCCAGGCTCGAAAGCCAGGCAACACTAACTGGCGGCAGCTTGATTGCCGTCACTGCCGTTATTATCAACATCTTCGCCGGAGTCTGCACTCAGCGATTCATTGACCCGCTCACGCAGCTCTTTGCCAGGTTTAAAGTGAGGAACGTATTTACCGTGCAGCTCGACGCTGGCACCGGTTTTGGGATTGCGACCCACACGGGGGGCGCGGAAATGGAGGGAAAAACTGCCGAAGCCGCGAATTTCAATGCGACCACCGCCGGCCAGGGAATCGGCCATTTGCTCGATCAAGGTCTTTACTGCCAGCTCCACATCCTTGGGGGACAGCTGCGCTTGCCGGTCGGCAATGCGCTCAATCAGTTCTGACTTGGTTAATGCCATTACAGCTTACTCCCTGGGCTCCCAGCCCAGTGGGGCCGGCGCGATGCCGGCCCCCGGGAGGAGCCGTTTATGACTCGTTGCTGCTTTCCATTTGTTTCTTGATCAAGTCACCAATGGTCTTCGGAGCGTTGGCGTCTTGCTGCTCCTGATGACCTTCGATGGCTTCACGCTCATCAGCTTGATCCTTCGCCTTGATGGACAAGCTGAGAACACGGTTCTTGCGGTCAACGTTGGTGATTTTGGCTTCCACCTCGTCACCGACCTTGAGCACCTCGGTCGCATCGTTAACGCGATCACGGCTGATTTCGCTCGCGCGCA
>NZ_LWFX01001377.1:0-2761 GCF_001635175.1 Alcanivorax sp. HI0083
GATTACCAGACGGACCCGGACGGCTCCATCAGCATTGTGGATTTCAGTGATCCGGCCAACCCGGTCGTGATCACGGCGGGCTTTGACGCTTTTGATGCCGCCACCCTGCGAGACAGGGGCGTGCGAATTTATGGTCCCAATGCCTCCGTGTCCCAAGACCTGGAGCCGGAATACATTGCCATTTCGGCGGACAGCCAGACGGCTTGGGTGACCCTGCAGGAAAACAACGCCCTGGCCAAGGTCGACATCCTCGCCGGAGAGGTCACGGATATTCTGCCGCTAGGCGAGATTGATCGTGGTGTGGTTGCCATGGATTTCAGCGATGAAGACGGGGGGGTTATCAATATCACCACCCACGCCGGCGTGATGGGCCTGTATCTGCCCGATGCCATTCATGCCTACCAGGCCAATGGCGCTACCTATCTGGTCACCGCTAACGAGGGGGACGCCCGCGCTTGGGGGGAAGATAACGAGGGTTACTGGAATGAAGATCTTAAGGTTAACAGCACCGAATGTGGTGATGCCTCTCTTGGCTTTGTAGAGGAACTCCGCGTCAAGCATCTGGTTCATGCCGATGGCTTTGAGCGTCGTTGCGGCGATGACATGCCGCCACAACTGCTGGCGCTGGCGGAAGGGGCCCTGCTGGACCCGGATGTATTTGGCTATTGCGGGGCCGCCGCCGGAGACCCAGGGGATTGCCGTGACGATGAGTTGCTGGGTCGCCTGAATATCACCTGGGTGCAGGGCTACAAGACCGACGACAATGGCAAGCCGCTGCTGTTCAACGACGCGGGCGACCAGGATGACGACGGTAACCGCCTTATGTATGACACCCTGTACAGCTATGGTGGCCGATCTTTCTCCATCTGGGATGAGGATGGCAAGCAGGTATTCGACAGTGGTGACATGATCGAACAGTTCCTTGCCAGTGATGGTTGCTGGCTGGGCCAGAATCGGGATGTGGCCTGCCGGGATTTCTTCAATGCCGGGCATGATGAAATCAATGCCATGGATAGCCGCAGTGATGCCAAGGGGCCAGAGCCGGAAGGGCTGACCATCGGTGCCATCGGCAACAAGACTTTCCTGTTCCTGGGGCTGGAGCGCATGGGTGGCGTGTTGGTCTATGACATCACCGATCCGGCGGCACCGATCTATCGGGACTATTTCAACAGCCGCAACTACTGGGGCGGCGGTGTAGATAGTGAAGATATCGAAGACCTGATCGATGATGGCCTGATCGCGGAAAGCCAGATTGGTACCATCGCGGGCGATCTGGGACCGGAAGGGCTGGTGTTTATTCCGGCAGCGGATTCTCCCAGCGGTGAGGCGTTGTTGGTGGTGGGCCATGAAGTCAGCGGCACTACCGCTGTCTATCAGGTCGAGAGCGTGTTCAGCGAAGAATAACAAGACATCCATGTCCAGCTGGCGGCCTGCGGGCCGCCTCTCTTGTTATGCCGGCGCCGCATTACGAGTGAAAATAGGCACCGTGGTCGCGCTTGGTGAGCTTGCGCAAATCGTTGCGTTTCAGTCTTGTTGCCGGGCCTTCTGCCTGGCCTCAAAAGCGGCTAACTGTTCCGGGGACGCGGGCGTCTGGAAACGGGCTTTCCAGTCGGCGAACGGCATGCCATATACCCACTCCCGCGCGGCCTCGTAATCCAGCGCTACCTGGCGCTCTTCAGCGGCGGCCACCAACCATTTCGACAGGCAGTTACGGCAGAAATCCGCCAGGATCATCAGGTCGATATTCTGCACATCCTTGTGTTCATCCAGATGCTGAAGCAGCCGGCGAAACGCGGCGGCTTCCATCTCGGTACGGGTGCTCTGATCGATGTCGGTCATGGGGTTATCCTTGTGCTCGTCACCAGATTCGAAGCCGCTGTAAGAGTTCCCTTCCAGGGGACGAATCCGGCGTTGTTAATATTCGAAATCGTTAAGGCTGGCCTGTGTGCTGAATAGTAATGGGCCTTTTAATCGCCTGTCGGCGATGGTCGCGCTGCGCGCGATGCGTCCCCTGGAAGGGAACGCCTACAGCAACATCAGCCGTCCACATCAATACTGCGCAGGTAATCATCGTAGTTGCCGGTGAAGTCGCGAACGCCTTCGGGGGTGATTTCCAGAATGCGGGTGGCCAGGGAGCTGACGAATTCCCGGTCGTGGCTGACAAAGAACAATGTGCCAGCATAGTTCTCCAGCGCCAGGTTCAGCGCTTCGATGGATTCCATGTCCAGGTGGTTGGTGGGTTCGTCCAGCAACAGCACATTGGGTTTGGTCAGGGTCAGCTTGCCAAACAGCATGCGGCCCTGTTCGCCACCGGAAATCACCTTCACGGATTTCAGCACTTCGTCATTGGAAAACAACATGCGACCCAACGCTGCGCGCACCGCCTGTTCGCCATCGCTGGTCCACTGGGCCATCCAGTCGAACAGGATCATGTCCTGTTCAAAGTCGTGGCTGTGATCCTGGGCGAAGTAACCCAGCTCGGCGGCTTCTGCCCATTTCACCGTGCCATTGTCGGCAGCCAGATCACCGGCCAGGCAGCGTAACAGGGTGGTTTTGCCAATGCCGTTGGGTCCGATAATGGCGACCCGTTCGCCAGCTTCTACTTGCAGGCTCAGGTCCTGGAACAGAGTCAGATCATGGTAATGCTTGCCCAGCCCTTCCAGTGTTACCGCCTGGCGGTGCAGTTTCTTGGTCTGCTCAAAACGAATATAAGGGCTGATCCGGCTGGAGGGTTTCACCTCTTCCAGCTGGATTTTGTCGA
>NZ_LWFX01001378.1:0-1019 GCF_001635175.1 Alcanivorax sp. HI0083
GGGCGTGCTGATCGCCGTCACAATATTGATATTGGTGACACTGGTGCCCTTTTTGACGCTGGGCGAATAATCCCGGTATTTACCTGCTGATTCAGGCGGAAAAGTAATCCTTCATCCACACGAATAGCGTATCCGCGCTCACCTCGGACAAGTTCACCGGTTGGAAATCATCGCCTGCATCCGCGTCCATGGTTCCGAATTGGTAAAGCAGCACACCGGGCTGCTCATCGTGCAATATCAGCAGAATCCGCCCGCGGGTCTGCAGGCAATCGATGGTCATGGCATCGGCAGGAATGCCCACATCGCGCATGCCGCGGCGCACACCGACCACCGGATTAATATGCTCGTAAGCTTGCTGGATGCGCGTATGCGCTTCGGTGATCATATCGGACAAGGCTTCAAGGGCGGCTTCTGACATTGGGGGCTCCTGGCAGGTTAGCTGCACAGAGTAGCAAATTGCGCGAAGACACCACTACCGACCATTACACCGCCACCGATAGAAAGGAACGCCCTTACAATAAAAGCTCGCCTTCTATCGGAATAAACCGGCTGGCAGCGCGAGCCAATGAATCTGCGGTCAGTGGCGCGACGCCATAGACATCCACGTGCTTGCCCTTGTCCACGCGCAGCTTATCCACCAGCAAATCGAAATCACCATCACCGGACACCAGCACCACGCAGTCCACCTCCGCAGCATATTCCAGCGCATCAATGGCGATACCCACATCCCAGTCGCCTTTGGCAGAACCATCGGACCGTTGAATAAACGGTTTCAGTTTCACCTCAAAACCAATCGCACGCAGGATGTTCTGGAATTCACGCTGCTTTTTATCGCCCCGGTCGATGGCATAGGCGATGGCTTTCACTACCTGCCCCTCTGACGTCACGGTGGACCAGAACTTGTTGTAATCGAATCGGCGGTTAAACGCCTGCCGTGTTGTGTAGTACACGTTCTGCACGTCTACCAGTATTAAAACTGTTTTCATCGGGCTCCCGGTTTCACTCAATCACTTATCATT
>NZ_LWFX01001379.1:0-1831 GCF_001635175.1 Alcanivorax sp. HI0083
TGTAGCTCTACGCCGTTGGCACTGGTCAGGGCGGCGGCAAAATCGGTAAGCGGCGAGGGCTCGCTTGGCGAAAAATTCTGCAGGTAGTGGCGCAACCCTTCGTTGTACAGCGGGTTGAGCGGCAGTAGTTCCTTGATGGTGTTGATGATCGCCATCCCGTAAGCGCGGATGGTTTCATCGGCTTCGGCGCGGGGTTCCGGGTAGCTCACATCCGCCATGAACGGATGTTTTCGACTCAACCAGCTGTTGATGCGAAAGCGTGCGGTGCCCTGGGCTACCAGTTGAAACTGGTCGTTTTCCTCGTTGAGGGCATGGACTTTTACCAGACAGCCGAACTCGGGGAAATCCTCGGCGGTTACCGAGTCCGGGTTCTTTTCGCCGACATACACCAGCCCCAGGGACTGGTGCGGGGTCTGGCTGACTCGCTCAAGGGTTTGTTGCCAGCGCTCTTTTTCCAGCATGACCGGTTGCACCAGCCCCGGCATAAAAGGGCGGTGTTTGACCGGAATCAGGTAAATGCGCTGTGGCGGGGTGTGCTCCGGTACAGTGAGGCTGCCGGACTGTTGCCCTGCACTGTTTGAGGGGCGTTTGTCGCTATGCTGATGGGCGCTATCGTTGTCGGTCATAATCCTGTCACTTCCATGGTCCGTAGAAAGAACATGGTGGCGAGGCTGGAAAATTCAATTGTCGATGATTAACAGATCCGCGCACAGGGCCTTCGGGGTTTGGGTACGGCGTTCGACCACGCGGCTGTTCAGCTTGCCGGCTTCGCATTTTTCCGCCAGTGCATAGAACGGAGAACGGCCCGGGTCGGCAATGATTATCTGTTTGACGCCAGCACGCAGGCTGCGACGAATCAGGTTATACAGCACTGGCGTCAGTTCATCCCAGAAGCAGATGTCCGCCCCTGCAACGATATCCACATCCGCCAGTCTGGCTTGTGTTAGCTTCTCGAAACGGGCTTGCAGCGGCGTCACGTCCACCTTGTTGATGCTGGCATGCAAATCCAGGTAGGGGTACACATCCGGGTCGGCATCCACTGCGGTTACCCGGCAGTCAAAGCGTTTTGCCGTGAAAATGGACAGTGGCCCCCACCCGCAACCGATATCCATCAGGTGCTGATCCGCAGAGAGCTTCTTTTTGGTCAGATGGTCCATGATCAGGTAACTGGAATTCCACACCTTGTTGCCGTGAATTGATGGCGTGTGGTTGGCCCGTTTCAGTCGCCGTACTTCCTTGTGGCCGGAACGCAGCAGGGTAATGCCGCGAGTGCGAATGGTATGGGGTTCTCCAGCACGTATAACTGTTCCTGACATAATCGCTCACCAGCGGCAAAGTTTGGGAACAGTACGGTCAAGCCCCCTGTGATTCAAGTATGAAATCACAGGCATAATGCAGGAATGGCAATACAAGTGACAAAAACAGAATGATCAGGAAAAGCATCGTGGGCCTGGGTGGGCTGGCTGCAGGGCGATCGCGGTACATTCGTGCTGTTGCTGCGGTGACCAGAATTGGGGCGGTATATGCGTCCGGGCTACGTAGTGGGGACCGTGTTGCCTGTCATCGTCGCGGCGCGGAGATTCTGGTCGCGTTGTGCCGTCGCAATGGGGCTTTCTGGGTCAAGGCTGCCCAATTTTTCAGCTGCCGACCTGATGTGCTGCCGCTGGAATACATTGAAGCGTTTCAGCAATTGCAGAATGATGCCCAGCCTGTCCCTTTTCCATTGATCGAGAAAGCCTTGCGACGTTCCTGGGGCAGGGACTGGCGTGAGCGATTTGCCTGGTTCAATGAAACGCCGGTGGCGGTGGCGTCCATCGCCCAGGTACACCAG
>NZ_LWFX01001380.1:0-1439 GCF_001635175.1 Alcanivorax sp. HI0083
GGTGCTGCTCGCAGGATCAAACGATAGGAGGGCGGAAAGGAGAGGATTGATCGACAGAGGAAAAACTGGCCTGGTAGCCCGTCAGGCTTTTGTCCGGCATATTGCCCAAAGCGTCCGGCAGGTAACCCATCGATAGCATATGGCAGTGCCCATGGCACAGATCACATTGCACGAATGAATGGCCGGAATCGTCCGGCGCGGCGGGAGACTGATTGCCGGTCGTGTCGGCTGGCTCAATATCCGAGGGGTCAGTTA
This sequence comes from Alcanivorax sp. HI0083, assembly GCF_001635175.1. Taxonomy (NCBI): domain Bacteria; kingdom Pseudomonadati; phylum Pseudomonadota; class Gammaproteobacteria; order Oceanospirillales; family Alcanivoracaceae; genus Alcanivorax; species Alcanivorax sp. HI0083. Next base: position 256 of record NZ_LWFX01001380.1, read on the forward strand.
AAAGTTCAGCATCGTGGTGAACCACTCCCGGACTATAAAACTGACCCATATCAGCAACAGACACCACCGACTGCAAAGCCATCAGGAGCATCATTGCCATTATGAATCTGCGTCTAACCACGCCAGTTATGCCCAAACAAAAAGGAAGCGAAGTCTAGCGGCACAGCAATTGCCTGTAAAGTCCTCTACGCATTCGGGGGCTACGTTCAGCGCCAAGACATTTACCAAGACCATGAAACGGTTGTCCGTGAGTGCTGGATAAGCTCTATTCATTGGAGTTTTTCCTTTGATTAGCGACTAATATCCAGATTCATTTATTATAGATCGTCAAGTCCCAGCGGTCGGTTGGATGGTTTTTTACCGGGTCAATTTTCAAATCGGCCGCCTGCCACCAGTTTTTTCCCAGCCATTGTGATGCGGGCAGAGCGCCTGACTAGACAGCAAATTGAACGGATGATCGACCAGCATGCCGAGAAGTGCAGCCAAAAGGACAGATTTAGCCGACCGCTTGCTGTTTCTCAGAGATATCCCCTTTTCCATTTCTGCAGCTGTGGGTTTCATCGCGCTCTCGGGTATTGCCATCCTCAATGGGTTGGTAATGGTGTCGTTTATCCGTGAGTTGATGCATGAAGGTGTAACGCTGGATGACGCGATTATTGAAGGCGCGGTGACCAGGTTACGGCCAATTATAACCACCGCACTGGTGGCATCATTGGGTTTTGTGCCGATGGCGCTGAATACGGGTATCGGGTCTGAGGTTCAGCGACCACTGGCGACTGTCGTTATTGGCGGCATTATTTCTTCTACCTTGCTAACGCTATTTGTCCTGCCAGCCCTGTACCGGCTGGTCAATGGGAAGGCAGCGCAGCAAATCAACAACAAGGGAGTTTAGGTTGTGAAATTGAAATACTGGATTGGTCTTCTATCCATTTTGGCAAGCAGCATCGCCATGGGGCATGGCATGTCAGCAGAGGATAAGGCGAGGGCGCTCAATGCCGGTTTCATGGAGTACATTGAGCTTGGAGCGATGCACATGGTCACAGGCTATGACCATTTACTGTTTCTGTTCGGCGTGGTGTTCTTTCTGACCCGCTTCAGTGACATTGTTCGTTTTATAACCGCGTTTTCCATTGGCCACTCGATTACTCTGGTGTTTGCCACCCTCTATAGTATTCAGGCGAATT
>NZ_LWFX01001381.1:0-1157 GCF_001635175.1 Alcanivorax sp. HI0083
CAAACAACAACGCCCCCAGCAAGCCCATGGCGAAGTACAGCCATTTCACCAGCATCCCGCCGTAATCGCCAAAATGCAGGGAGTACACCGGCGAGAACGAATCAAAGTTCAGGCTGCGCTGCCCCGGAGCGATCACGTTCAAGACACCCATCGCAGGGTCCAGCACCACATGCGCGTGATGCCCCACATATCCGGGCACAGATCCGGCCACATCCACCCAGCCGGCCGCATCGCCATAACCGCGAATTTCCACCCAATCCACGCTCATTTCAGGCAAGGCATCGGCCGCAGCAGACAGATAATCCGCCATCGGCACCATGGCAACGCTTTCTCCCTGGCTTTGCACCGGGGGCCATACCGCCGTTTCCTCTTCAATAACCCCGCGCAGCTGCGGGCCAAACACCAGGGTACCGAGCACCACTGCCACCAGGGTAAAGGCGCCCATGGCGGCGCCGGTCACCGACATGATCAAGTGGAAGGGCAAGCTGACCACACCGATCAGGTTGTGCATGTTCTTCCAGTAACGGCGCATGTTGCCCTCATGCTTGAGGGCAAAAAATTCCTTGCGCAGTTTCGGCCAATGAATCACCAGGCCGGTGAACAGGGCAGCGCCGTACAGTATCGAGATCAGCCCCATAAAGGTCATGCCCAGGTTGATGGGCAGGCCGCCACCGGGAATCGCTAACTGGTAATGCAGCTGGTTGATAAAATCCGCCAGTGCCGAACGAGGCTTTTCAACATACTTGCCCGCCTCGTCGAAATCCGTGGCATGGGCGGTAAGCCACTCCCCCGCACCGCCTTCTTCCGCACCAGAATCGCTGGACTGAAACCACATTACCGCCGGGTCTTCCTCCGGGAGGAAAAAAAGGCGCTTGCGCGCATCCGGGTATTGGTGGGTAACACGGGCAAGCAACGCCTGCCCATCGATGGCATCTTGCGATGCCGCCTCGGTGGCCTGCGGCGTCTGCCAGTGGTGCAGCTCGTGATGGAACACATTGAGGGCGCCGGCAAAAAACGCCACAAACNGGGCCAGGCCACTGGCCATGCCCAGCCAGGCATGCAGGTCGATAAAACGTCGCAAACGGTCCGCCTTCATGCGCCACCTCCCTTCATGCGCCACCCCCATACAAGGCTGTGGTTTGCAGCGCCATCCAGGC
>NZ_LWFX01001382.1:0-1127 GCF_001635175.1 Alcanivorax sp. HI0083
ATGTCATCGTCAAAAAATACCTGCGCTTGCTGAAGCCGGTGTTGCAGGTCATAGAGCTGGTGGGGGTCGGATTCCTCACCCTGGGGCGTCACTTCGTAATAGGGCTTGAAAGCCGTGTAGATCTCGCCTGGCTCATTGACGAAGTCCAGTACGAAGGTGTTTTCCTTGCCCGCTGTGGTGCGGTTCAGGCGGGACAATGTCTGTACTGCCTGGATGCCGGACAAGCGCTTGTCCACATACATGGTGTGCAGCAAGGGCTGGTCAAAGCCGGTCTGGTATTTTTCCGCCACCAGCAGTACCTGATACTGCTCGGTGGCGAACTGTTCAGGCAGTTCGGATTCCTTGATGCCCTGGTTCATTCCCACTTCCGTGTAGGAATGATCCGGGAAATCCGGGTCGGTGACGCTGCCGGAAAAGGCCACCAGAGACCGGATGCCTTTGATGTCCTTGTCCTTGAGGTATTGATCAAACGCCTGCTTGTAACGCACCGCGTGCAGCCGAGAGGCGGTGACCACCATGGCCTTGGCGCGCCCGCCGATGCGGTGGCGGGTGTTATGGCGGAAATGCTCCACGATTACTTCTACCTTCTGGGCGATATTGTGCGGATGCAATGACATAAAGCGCGCCATGGCCTTGGCCGTCTTGCGCCGGGGCACCTCGGGATCATCCTCAATGGATTTGATCAGCCCGTAATAGGACTTGTAGGTGGTGTAGTTTTCCAGCACATCCATGATGAAGCCTTCCTCGATGGCCTGTCGCATGGAGTACAGATGAAAAGGCGGCTTGCCATCCGGGCCTGGAGCATTAAACAGGGCCTGGGTCTTGAACTTGGGCGTGGCCGTGAAGGCGAAGAAACTGATGTTAGGCTGGCGCGGGCGTTTGAGCATTTCCTCCAACAGGGCTTTTCTGGCCGCTTCGGAAAGGGCTTCCTCCTCGTCATCCAGAAATTCATCGGCAATGGCCGCTTCAATACCGTCCCGGTTCAGTACCTTGCGCAGCTCCATGGCGGTCTCGCCGGATTGGGAGCTGTGAGCCTCGTCCACGATGACCGCAAAGCGTTTGCCTTCGGTATTCAGTTCCACTGCCTCGCCCTTGTTGGCCAGGGTTTCCATGGCCTGGGTGATAAA
>NZ_LWFX01001383.1:0-3670 GCF_001635175.1 Alcanivorax sp. HI0083
CCGGGCCGCGGGTAACTGCCACCGCCGACCAGGGCCGTTGCCGAGGAAGTATGGTGCGGTGCCCGGTAAGGGCGTTGATAAAAAAGCCGGCTGTTGCGGGGCTGTTTGAGTGAATGAATGGCTGCCACTTCCAGAGCTTGAGCCGTGCGCATGGGCGGCATCAATCCGGGCAACCGCGAGGCGAGCATGCTCTTCCCTGCACCTGGAGGCCCACATAAAAGCAGGGAATGGCCTCCTGCCGCGGCAATCTCCAGCACCCGCTTGGCGGTTTGCTGGCCCCGGATTTCCGACAGGCAGCCGCCCTGAAAAGGCTGCTTGGAGGGTGGTTGGCACTGGTGGCGTTCCAGGGGTTGCTGGCCGGTGAGATGGGCGGCAACCCGAGCCAGCTGGTTGGCGGCCAGGGTTGGGGTGCCGGGCAGGCCGGCTTCTTCGGCGTTATCGGCGGCGACGATGAGGGTGCGATCTTCCGCCAGACAGGCAAGAGAAGAGGGCAGCATGCCGGAAACGGGATTGAGTCGGCCGTTCAGCGACAGCTCGCCAATAAACTCGTAGTGGTCGGTGGTGATGTTACCCAGTTGCCCGCTGGCGATCAGGATGCCCAGCGCAATGGCCAGATCAAAACGCCCGCCGTCTTTTGGAAGATCCGCCGGGGCCAGGCTTACGGTGATGCGCCGCTGGGGAAAGTCGAAGCCGCTGTTGACCAGTGCGGAGCGGACCCGATCGCGGCTCTCGCGCACGGCGGTATCTCCCAAGCCGACGATGGTGAATGCCGGCAGGCCCGGTGCCAGATGGGTTTCTACCCGCACGGTGCGGGCTTCAATGCCTACCGGTGCCCGACTGTATAGCAGCGCATGCGTCACGATTCCTCACAAATTCAATGGTTTGTGAGGCAGTGTACGAGGGAAGGGCTTGCCTGCCTGTGCGAGGTTGGTGGCGGCAGACGTAGGAAATCGGATTGTCTGTAGGGGCGAGGGGCGTTACGACGATCAGGCTTGGTTAGTGACGAGTGACGAGAAGCGAAAACCTGGGGTGGGTTTGTTTTTCGTCACTCGCTTTTTGGCTGTGAGGGTTCGGTAGGCGCAAACGCTGATCAAGCGTCTGCTGACTTCTCCAGCTCGGCCACCTGTTTTTCCAGTGCTTCCAGCTTTTCACGGGTACGGAGTAGTACTTGTTGCTGGATATCGAACTCTTCCCGGGTGATCAGATCCAGGCGGCTGACGGTTTCCGCCAGTACGCTGCGCACGTTTCGCTCTACTTCGCTGCGCAGGCCGCCCAGGTCGGTGGGCAGGCGGCGGCTGATGTCGGCCATGAGGCGGTCGATAAAGGGCTGATCGGGCATGACAACGGCGTCCTTGTAATGATACGCGGATGGTAGCACGGTGTGCGGGGGCGAGGCACCGGCTGGCGCGGGCAGACATTCTGCACCAACTTGGATCCCGCCCCATTGTGGTGCGCTATAATGGCGCGCCGGGCCTGGATGATGAATCCAGACCGTGATGTAAATCCCTGAAAATGCATGATTTTCTAAAACTGGCATGGGTCGTGCACTAATTGGGTCAGAGCGTTCGCGCAAGCTGTGGATCGGGAACCATAACGGGGCTCGAAGAGAAACGGACGTCACCGGACGCGGTGAAAGCTGAGGAGAAAGAAATGAAACTGGTTACTGCCGTAATTAAGCCGTTCAAATTGGATGACGTGCGTGAAGCACTCTCCGAGATTGGCGTGCAGGGCATCACTGTTACCGAAGTGAAAGGCTTTGGACGCCAGAAAGGTCACACCGAGCTGTACCGGGGTGCCGAGTACGTGGTGGATTTCCTGCCCAAGGTAAAAATCGAAGTGGCCATCGCCGAGTCCAGCCTGGACCAAGTGATTGAAGCCATCGCGAAAGCCGCGAATACCGGCAAAATTGGTGACGGCAAGATCTTCGTTACCTCCCTTGAGCAAGCGATTCGTATCCGTACCGGTGAAACCGGCGAGGACGCGATTTAAGTTTTACCGTGTTTTGAATTGACCCATGCCAGGGCTTTAGGAAAACACGCTTCCATTTTCGGAGGGTTGCATTGTGGAAAACCAAATTTTTGAATTGAAATACGCGCTGGATACGTTTTATTTCCTGATCTGTGGCGCGTTGGTCATGTGGATGGCGGCAGGCTTTGCCATGCTGGAAGCTGGCCTGGTGCGTGCCAAGAACACCACCGAAATTCTCACCAAGAACGTGGCCTTGTTTGCCATTGCCAGCACCATGTACATGGTTTGCGGTTACGCGATCATGTATGACGGCGCCATCTTCCTGTCCGGGATTGTGGGTGACGGGGTTGCCGGTGCAGAAGAAGCGGCAACCTATGCGCCTTCTGCGGACTTCTTCTTCCAGGTTGTGTTTGTGGCAACCGCCATGTCCATCGTATCCGGTGCAGTGGCTGAGCGGATGAAGTTGTGGGCATTCCTGGTCTTTGCAGTGGTTATGACCGGCGTTATCTACCCGCTGGAAGGGTCCTGGACCTGGGGCGGCGCTGATGTGTTCGGCCTGTATAACCTGGGCGATCTGGGCTTCTCTGACTTTGCGGGTTCCGGCATCGTTCACATGGCGGGTGCTGCTGCTGCCCTGGCCGGTGTTCTGCTGCTGGGTGCACGTAAAGGCAAGTACGGCCCGAACGGTGAAGTACACGCTATTCCGGGTTCCAACCTGCCGCTGGCCGCACTGGGTACCTTCATCCTGTGGTTGGGCTGGTTCGGCTTTAACGGTGGCTCTGTGCTGGCAACCTCCAGTGTCGGTGACTCCAACGCGGTTGCGGTTGTGTTCATGAACACTAACGCTGCTGCTGCCGGTGGTGCCATTGCTGCGCTGATCGTTGGCCGCATCCTGTTTGGCAAAGCCGACCTGACCATGCTGCTTAACGGCGCCCTGGCTGGCCTGGTAGCGATCACCGCTGAGCCTTCTACGCCGACTGCCCTGCAGGCGACCCTGTTCGGTGCTCTGGGTGGTGTGCTGGTGGTATTCAGCATCCTGACTCTGGACAAGCTGAAGATCGATGATCCGGTAGGTGCGATCTCCGTACACGGTGTGGTTGGCTTCCTGGGCCTGATGCTGGTGCCGATCACCAACCCGCTGACCGATGACGGTGGCGCCAGCTTCTCTGGCCAGCTGATTGGTGCGCTGACTATCTTCATCTGGGTATTCGTAGCCAGCCTGGTAGTGTGGGGCATCCTGAAAGCGGTCATGGGCATCCGTGTCAGCGAAGAAGAAGAGTACGAAGGCATGGATATCGCAGACTGCGGTATGGAAGCCTACCCTGAGTTTGTGAAGGGGTAATAAGAGACGCAACAAGCAACACGCGTCACGCAACACGAAAAGCCCCGGCCAGTTGGCCGGGGCTTTTTTTGTGCGCAGGTTCCCGACCGGGACGAGCCAGTTCCGTAAGATGCCGCCCAACTAATAAAAACTTCGTAGGTGGTCGGGATGCGTAACGTGGTCGGGGTTCTGTTGCTGTTGGCGCTTTTAAGCGGTTGCGGGGGTGGCGGCGGTTCTGATGGCGGCGGCGGTGAGTCTGCTGCGAGCCCATTGGACAAAGCGCTCAGTAGCGGCAACAGCGCAGGCCTGGATGAGCAGACGTTGCTTGAACAGGCGCTGGAAGAAGTGGCCAGTCTGGAAACCCTGCAGCAAGAGCTGGTC
>NZ_LWFX01001384.1:0-2299 GCF_001635175.1 Alcanivorax sp. HI0083
TGATGTCCGCCGACTTTTACCGACAACTTTTCCAGGGTATTCGCCAGCGGCTGACCCTGCAGCCAGACGCCGAGATCACCCTGGAAGCCAACCCGGGCACCCTGGAAGCCGGCCGTTTCGAAGGCTTTCGCGCGGCAGGCATCAACCGCCTGTCTATCGGTGTCCAGAGTTTCAATAACACGCATCTGCAAGCGCTGGGGCGCATCCACGATGCCAGCGCCGCCATCGACGCCGCCCACCAGGCGCAAGCCGCCGGCTTCGACAATTTCAATCTGGATATCATGCATGCGCTGCCCGGGCAGAGCCACGCCCAGGCCCTGGACGATCTGCAGCAGGCCATCGCCCTGCAACCCACGCACCTGAGCTGGTACGAGCTGACCATCGAGCCCAATACCGTTTTCTACCGCGCGCCTCCGATCCAGCCAGACGGCGACGCCATGGCCGACACCGAACAGGCCGGCTTCGCCCTGCTCGCGCAGCACGGTTACCAGCGCTACGAAATTTCCGCCTTCGCGCAATCTGGACACCGCTGCCGGCATAATCTCAATTACTGGCAATTCGGGGACTATCTTGGCATAGGCGCCGGTGCTCACGGCAAGATCACTGACGCGACACAGGGCAGCGTGCATCGTTACCAGAAAACCCGAAAACCCGAGGACTACCTGACCGACGCCGCCCATGCTCGCCGCCAGTACCAGTCCATTGCCCGCGAGGACCGCCTGTTTGAGGCCCTGCTCAACGGCTTGCGCTTGGTCAACGGCATCACTTGGCAGACACTGGAGGACGCCACCGGAGAGCCGGTCTGGCAATGGCAAAACGCCCTTGTCCCGCTGGAACAGCAGGGGTTGCTCGCCATCACAGACCAACGACTGGCCTGTACCGATAATGGTTTACGTCACCTGAACGGCTTGCTGGAAAAACTGGCAGCGGCGCTTCTGTAGGCGGCACGTTTGTCTGCACGACAACAAAAGCGCTTGAACCCTATTGCAAGGCTATTCACACTGAATGGCGGGATCACAAAAGATTATGACTATGACAAAAACACGCAGCGGGCGCGAACAAGCGCTGGCAGAAAGAGAACAGCTCTTTATTGAGGCAACCCGGCAACAGCTCTGCGATGAAGGCTTGCTGGGCGTGCAGATGGCGGCCATTGCCCGCAGCTGCAATTTTGCCACGGGCACACTCTATCACCACTTCGCCTCCAAGGAAGACCTGCTCATCGCGGTCTGCACCGAGCTGACCACCACGCGGCGGGAATACTTCGAGAAAGTCGCCCATTCCGACCTTCCCAACCGCGACAAGATGCTGGGCTTTGCTCTGGCCTACTCACTGTTTGCCCAGCATTACCCTGAACACTTCCGGCTCGAACAGTACATCATGACCGAAGTGGTCTGGCTGGCGTCATCACCCAGCCGCCGGGAGCAGTTCCTGACCGCCACCCAGCCTATTGGCAGGATGGTAGAACAGGTGGTTCGCGATGCCATTAGCAGTAACGAACTGGAAGACCATGGCCAGGACCCGCTGACATTCAGCATTGGCCAGTGGTCCATGTCCATGGGCATGCATACGCTGATCCATGCCGACGGCATCCTGGATATGTACGATCTGAAAGACCCTCACAGGTTGCTACTGCGCAACGTGCAGCTCCAACTCAATGCCCTGCAATGGCAGCCGCTTGACGCCCCCCCCTTTGATGACGACGCACTGAGCAGCAAAGTAGCCAGCCTCTGCGACACGCTGTTCGCCGAGCTGTGCACTGAAAAAGGCAGTTGCCTCAAACTTGGTTGCGCCTGAGCCCCGTCTCGGCCGTCTGCCAACCATAAAAAAGCCCCGCAAGTGCGGCAATGCTGTTCACTTAAGAGAAGCAGCGCTGCGCCAACATCTTCGTCATGCGAGCATGACTTCCCACCAATCCCAAAGTTTGAGGGAGATTGTGGGAAGCGATGTTTACATCGCGAAGGCTTTAGGCATGGCACAGAACCTTAAGTGAACGGTATTACCGCAAGTGCGGGGCTTTTTTATGGTGCAATGAACAACGATTATTCTGCGCTGGCCACCGCTTCCTGTTCCTGTTTTTCGTTTTCCTGCAGTTCTTTTTCTGCCTTCAGGCTCTCGTGCTGAGCCGGCGTACAACCGAGGCAACGAACGAAAGTATTCTTGCCCGGATTCATCACCAGCACTTCACCGGCTTCTCCCGGATTGCCCCCCAGCAGGCTGAACGGCAGCGTGACCACATAAAGGCCTGCTCCCACCACCGTGGATGCCAGCAGCAATGGGCGCGCAAAAACCGCGTCGCCGA
>NZ_LWFX01001385.1:0-1805 GCF_001635175.1 Alcanivorax sp. HI0083
CGTCTGCCGGATATCGTTGGTGTGGAGATGACCGGCAAGCTGCATCCGGGTATCACCGGTACCGACCTGGTGCTGGCATTGACCGAATTCCTGCGTAAAGAACGTGTTGTTGGTGCCTACCTGGAATTCTTCGGCGAAGGGGCCGACAGCTTGTCCGTTGGCGATCGCGCTACCATTGCCAACATGACACCGGAATACGGTGCTACCGCTGGCATGTTCTTTATCGATGATCAGACCATTGAGTACCTGCGCCTCACCGGCCGTGAAGATGATCAGGTGGCATTGGTAGAAAAGTTCGCCAAGGAAACCGGCCTGTGGGCTGACGGTTTGAGAGAAGCGGAATACGAACGCGTGTTGTCGTTCGATCTGTCATCCGTTGGTCGTAACCTGGCAGGTCCTTCCAATCCTCACTCTTTACTGCCGGTCTCCGAGCTGGGCAGCCGTGGCATTGCCAAGGAATGGAAGCAGGAAGAAGGCCTGATGCCTGACGGCGCCGTGATCATCGCTGCCATTACCAGCTGTACCAATACATCAAACCCGCGCAACATCATCGGTGCGGGTCTGTTGGCCCGTAACGCCAACAAGCTGGGCTTGATTCGTAAGCCCTGGGTTAAGAGCTCTCTGGCGCCCGGTTCCAAGACGGTAAAAATGTACCTGGAAGAATCAGGCCTTCTGCCCGAGCTGCAGCAGCTAGGCTTCGATGTGGTGGCCTTTGCCTGCACCACCTGTAACGGCATGTCCGGCGCGTTGGATCCTGAAATCCAGAAAGAAGTGATCGAGCGTGATCTGTATTCCACCGCTGTGCTGTCGGGCAACCGGAACTTTGATGGCCGGATTCACCCCTACGCCAAGCAGGCGTTCCTGGCATCTCCGCCACTGGTAGTCGCTTACGCTATCGCCGGCACCATTCGTTTCGACATCGAGAAGGATGTGTTGGGCCACGATCAGGACGGCAACCCGATCATGCTCAAGGATATCTGGCCGTCTGATGAAGAGATCGATGCGATCGTTAAATCTGCGGTGAAGCCGGAGCAGTTCCGCAAGACCTACATTCCCATGTTCGAGAAAAAAGGCGATGGTGTACGTGCAGCGAGCCCGCTGTACGATTGGCGTCCACAGTCCACCTACATTCGCCGCCCGCCTTACTGGGAAGGGACCATGGCCGAAGCCCGCGCGCTCAAAGGCATGCGTCCACTGGCTGTGCTGCCGGACAACATCACCACGGACCACTTGTCGCCGTCCAACGCGATCCTGCTGGACAGTGCGGCAGGGGCGTACCTGGACAAGATGGGTTTGCCGGAAGAAGACTTCAACTCCTATGCAACCCACCGTGGCGATCACCTGACTGCCCAGCGTGCCACGCTGGCCAATCCGAAACTGTTCAACGAAATGGTCAAGGATGAAGCGGGCAATGTGATCCAGGGCTCTCTGGCCCGGGTTGAGCCGGAAGGCGAAGTGAAGCGCATGTGGGAAGCCATTGAAACCTACATGGAGCGTAAACAGCCGCTGATCATTATCGCTGGTGCCGACTACGGTCAGGGCTCGTCCCGTGACTGGGCCGCCAAGGGTGTAGCGCTGGCCGGGGTGGAAACCATCGTGGCTGAAGGCTTCGAACGTATCCACCGCACCAACCTGATCGGCATGGGGGTAATGCCCCTGCAGTTCGAGGAAGGGACAACGCGCAAGACCTTGAACATCGACGGTACGGAAACGTTTGATGTGGAAGGCACCCCGGCTCCGCGGGCTGAGCTCACACTGGTCATGCACCGTGCCAACGGTGACGTAGAGCGCATCCCGGTGCTGTG
>NZ_LWFX01001386.1:0-8460 GCF_001635175.1 Alcanivorax sp. HI0083
GATGTTGCTGGTGGGGCGTAAAACGGTGGATGAAAGCCTGCCGCAACGGGTGCCCGGGGCGCCGGGGCTGGGCCTGGCCGGGTTACTGATTGGGACCGGTTCCGCCATTTTCGGTATCGGCGGCGGCTCGTTGACGGTGCCGTTTCTGAGTTGGTGTCGATTGAAAATGCAGGAGGCGGTGGCTATTTCCTCCGCCTGCGGGCTGCCCATTGCCATTGCCGGCACGCTGGGGTTTGCGGTGGCTGGCTGGAATGAGCAGCACCTGCCCGATGGCGCCCTGGGCTATGTGTTTTTGCCCGCCACAGCCGGTATAGTGCTCACCAGCTTCCCGTTTGCGCGCCTGAGTGCGCGGCTCAGCCACCGGCTGCCGTCCGCCACCTTGAAGAAGGTCTTCGCTCTGGTGCTTTTTGTGCTTGGCCTCAAACTGGCTTTTGGATAACAACCTATGGAATTCCCGCAGATCGATCCGGTGGCATTCGCCATCGGCCCCCTGAAAGTGCATTGGTACGGCCTGATGTATATGTTCGGCTTCGCCGCCGCCTGGTTGCTGGGCATGTACCGGGCGAAGCAACCGGGGTCCGGCTGGACCAGGGATCAGGTGGGCGATCTGGTGTTTTACGGTGCCATGGGCGTGATCGTCGGTGGCCGGCTGGGCTACGTGTTCTTCTATAATTTCGACAAGTTCCTGGCCGACCCGCTGTGGCTGTTTGCGGTGTGGACCGGGGGCATGAGTTTTCATGGTGGCGCCATCGGGGTGCTGGTGGCCTTCTGGCTGTTCGCCCGCAAAACCGGCAAACGGTATTTTCAGGTGGCGGACTTCATGGTGCCCATGGTGCCCATCGGGCTGGCCACAGGGCGCTTTGGCAATTTCATGAATGCCGAGCTGTGGGGCCGCGCCAGTGATGCCCCCTGGGCCATGGTGTTCCCCACTGATCCGCTGCAGATTGCGCGGCATCCTTCCCAGCTTTACGAAATGCTGCTGGAGGGTGTGGTGCTGTTTCTGGTGTTGTGGGTGTATTCGGCCAAGCCTCGCCCGGCGGGGGCGGTGACCGCCCTGTTCGGTATCGGTTATGGCTGCGCGCGCACCTTTGTGGAATTCTTCCGGGAGCCGGACGCCCACATTGGTTATCTGGCTGGCGGCTGGTTGACTATGGGCATGTTGCTGAGCATTCCGATGATTATTCTCGGTATTGCCATGCTGGTTTGGGCGTATCGAAACGATGAGCGAGGAGTGAAGTCATGAAGCAATATCTTGATCTGCTTCGTCACGTCCGCGAGAACGGCACCTACAAGGAAGACCGTACCGGTACCGGTACCTATGCGGTGTTTGGCTATCAGATGCGCTACGACCTGAGCCAGGGTTTTCCCATGCTCACCACCAAGAAGCTGCACCTGCGCTCGATTATTCATGAGCTGCTGTGGTTCCTGTCCGGTGACACCAATATCCGTTACCTGAAAGAAAATGGGGTATCCATCTGGGATGGCTGGGCGACCCCTGAGGGCGAGCTGGGCCCGGTGTATGGTGAGCAGTGGCGTAGCTGGAAAACCCCGGACGGCGGGGTGATTGACCAGATCGGCGAGGTGCTGGAGGAAATCAAGCGCAACCCGGACTCCCGGCGCCTGGTGGTCAGCGCCTGGAACCCGGCGGTATTGCCGGACCCGTCCATCTCGCCGGATGCCAATGCGGCGGCGGGCAAGCAGGCGCTGCCGCCGTGCCACTGCCTGTTTCAGTTCTATGTGGCCGACGGCAAGCTCAGCTGTCAGCTGTATCAGCGCAGCGGCGATATCTTTCTGGGGGTGCCGTTCAATATTGCCTCCTATGCCCTGCTGACGCTGATGATGGCGCAGGTGTGTGATCTGCAGCCGGGCGATTTCGTGCATACCCTGGGCGATGCGCACCTGTACTCCAATCATCTGGAGCAGGCCGACACCCAGCTGGCCCGCACGCCCGGCCCGCTGCCGACAATGACGCTGAATCCGGCGGTGAAGGATCTGTTCGCGTTCACCTTTGACGATTTCACCGTCAGCAATTACGAACCCGCCGCGCACATCAAGGCGCCGGTGGCAATCTAACGCCTGATGCCCGAAGCCGGACGCACGATGCGAGAGAGTCTTTGTCCGGCGTCAGGCGCCCGGCCTCTAGCGTAGGTTTTTTCATGCCCATTCGTCTTTCCATGATGGTCGCCAAGGCCAGCAATAATGTCATCGGCCGGGATAACAAGCTGCCCTGGTATTTGCCCAATGACCTCAAGTACTTCAAGCAGGTTACGTTCGGCAAGCCGGTGATCATGGGCCGCAAGACCTGGGAGTCACTAAAGGGGCCGCTGCCCGGGCGCACCAATATCGTGATTACCCGCCAGCCGGATTATCAGGCCGAGGGCGCCAAGGTGGTGGCCACCGTGGAGGACGCCATCACCATGGCGGAGAATGTGGCATTCATCGAAGGGCAGGAAGAAGCGGTGATCATGGGGGGGGCCGAAATCTATGCATTGGCGTTACCGCAGACCCAGCGACTCTACCTCACAGAAGTGCATGCCGAGGTAGACGGGGATACATTTTTCCCTGAATACGAGGCCTCCGAGTGGCAAGAAATCGGCCGCGAAGATTTCGCCGCGCAAGGGCCAAACCCTTACGATTATTCCTTCGTGGTCTACGAGCGAAAATAGCGGCGCGCTTGCTGCGAAGCGACCTTCACCAGGGTTCTCCCACTCTCAAACGACAAAACCCCGCCGAAGCGGGGTTTTTGCGTGTTGCCTGAAGCAGGCAGCGTGAAGCGTCTCTTGCTTACTTGCGCTTCATGGAATCGAAGAATTCCAGGTTGGTCTTGGTCTGCTTCATGCGGTCGATGAGGAATTCCATGGCGCCGATCTCGTCCATGGGGTGCAGGACCTTGCGCAGAATCCACATCTTTTGCAGCTCGTCTTCACTCACCAGGCGCTCTTCACGACGGGTGCCGGATTTGCGGATATTCATGGCCGGGAATACGCGCTTCTCTGCTACCTTGCGGTCCAGATGCAGTTCCATGTTGCCGGTGCCCTTGAATTCCTCGTAGATCACTTCGTCCATCTTGGAGCCGGTGTCGACCAGGGCGGTGGCGAGGATGGTCAGGCTGCCGCCTTCCTCGATGTTCCGCGCGGCACCGAAGAAACGCTTGGGTTTTTCCAGGGCGTGGGCGTCCACACCACCGGTGAGTACCTTGCCGGAGCTGGGCTGCACGGTGTTGTAGGCGCGCGCCAGACGGGTGATGGAGTCCAGCAGGATGACCACGTCCTGCTTGTGCTCGACCAGTCGCTTGGCTTTCTCGATCACCATCTCGGCCACTTGCACGTGGCGGGCCGGCGGCTCGTCGAAGGTGGAGGCGACCACTTCGCCGCGCACGGTACGGGACATCTCGGTCACCTCTTCCGGGCGCTCGTCGATCAGCAGCACGATCATGTGGGTTTCGGGATTGTTGCGGGCGATGGACTGGGCGATGTTCTGCAGCAGCATGGTCTTACCGGCTTTCGGCGGGGCCACGATCAGGCCGCGCTGGCCTTTGCCGATGGGAGCGACCAGATCAATCACCCGGGTGGTGATGTCTTCGGTGGAGCCGTTACCGATCTCCATGACCAGACGCTCGGTGGGGAACAGCGGCGTCAGGTTTTCAAACAGGATCTTGTTCTTGGCGTTTTCCGGGCGGTCAAAGTTGATTTCGTTGACCTTGAGCATGGCGAAGTAGCGCTCGCCATCCTTGGGGGGCCGGATTTTCCCGGCGATAGTGTCACCGGTACGCAGGTTGAAGCGACGGATCTGGCTGGGAGAGACGTAGATGTCGTCCGGGCCGGCCAGGTAAGAGCCTTCAGCGGAACGAAGGAAACCGAAACCATCCTGCAGAATTTCCAGCACGCCATCGCCGTAAATGTCGGAGCCATTTTTGGCGGCGCGCTTGAGGATGGAAAAGATAACGTCTTGCTTGCGGGTTCTTGCCAGGTTCTCGAGGCCGAGTTCCTTGGCAATGTCCAGAAGTTCTCCAATCGGCTTCTGCTTCAGTTCAGAAAGATTCATTGGCGTCTAATTTGGTGTCTTTGGATGAATTGAGAGGATGCACCACCGCGGTGCTGCAGTTGTTTTGATAATCCGGTTTATTCGGAATCTGGCCCGACAAGCCAAAAGAGGGCCATAAGGAAAATAGGTAACCAGAGGTTCCGAGGACTAACTAAAGGGGGTGCTTTATTAAAGCTGGTTCTGGAATCTATCACTGTGGGGACCCGCATGCAACACGCAACATGTAACACGCTGCAAGCAGGAAAACCCTCCCCTGAGGGGGAGGGTTGGGGCGTGTCGGCTTTCTTAGAGGGTGCTGTCCAGGAATGCGGTCAGCTGGCTCTTGGACA
Source organism: Alcanivorax sp. HI0083 (assembly GCF_001635175.1). Lineage (NCBI taxonomy): Bacteria > Pseudomonadati > Pseudomonadota > Gammaproteobacteria > Oceanospirillales > Alcanivoracaceae > Alcanivorax > Alcanivorax sp. HI0083. Next base: position 4,374 of record NZ_LWFX01001386.1, read on the forward strand.
GAGCGCCCACTTTGGTGGCTTCCACGTTGCCGTTCTTGAATACGGTCAGGGTGGGGATGCCACGCACACCGTACTTCTTGGGCGTTTCCGGGTTGTCATCAATGTTGATTTTGGCAATGGTCAGCTTGTCACCGTACTCGCCGGCCAGTTGCTCAAGGATCGGCGCGACCATTTTGCAGGGGCCACACCACGGAGCCCAGTAATCGACCAGCACGGGGCCGTCTGCGTTGATGACCTGGGCTTCGAAGTCCGCGTCGGTCACGTTGATAATCTCGCCGCTCATTGAATTCTCCTGATATAAAGGTTTCAGAGACCCAGGACGGTTGCCAACAGGCCTCTGCGATGGGGAATAATATCAGGTTGCGGGTGATGAATTTCAAGCGAGGCAGTTAATTATCGCTGTAGTTGCTGCCTATGACATCGTAACGCCATGATTTTTGGATAGAATCGGCCCAAAGGAAGGAGTGACTATGGAGCATGGCGAACATCTGGCGGCCATTGATTTGGGGTCGAACAGTTTTCATATGGTGGTAGCCCGCCAGGCGCAGGGGGAAGTACAGATCCTCGACGGGCTGTCTGAAAAGGTGCAACTGGGGGCGGGTCTGGACCGGGAAAACCGGCTGGACGCGGATACCCAGGAGCGGGCGCTGGAGTGCCTGGGCCGGTTTGCCCAGCGCATTGCGGGGATTCCCCGCGGTAGCGTGCGGGTGGTGGGGACCAATACCCTGCGCCAGGCTCGCAATGCCCGCGAGTTTATCCGCCGCGCCGAAGCGGTTTTGGGTCACGATATCGAAGTGGTGGCTGGCCGTGAGGAAGCGCGCCTGATTTATCTGGGGGTCGCCCACACCCTGGCGGACGACGCGGGGCAGCGGCTGGTGGTGGATATCGGGGGCGGCTCCACCGAGCTGATCATCGGGGAGCGATTTGAATCCACGGAAACCGAATCGCTGCATATGGGCTGTGTCAGCTTTGCCCAGCGCTTTTTCCCCAATGGCGAGATCACCGAAAAAGCCTTTGACCGGGCGGTGACGGCGGCACGCCAGGAGGTGCTGTCGATTCATGCCAATTACCGGCGCCTGGGCTGGCAGCAGGCGGTGGGCGCCTCCGGCACGATCAAGGCGATCAGTCAGGTCTGTGTGGACAACGGTTGGTCGGAATTCGGTATCACCATGGAGGGCATGAAAAAAGCCCGTAAGCGGGTGATCAAGGCGGGTGCCGTGGACAAGCTGGATCTGAAAGGCTTGCGTGAAGACCGCCAGCCGATTTTCGCTTCCGGGCTGGCCATTCTGTACGGCATTTTCGAGCAGCTGGACATCCAGCAGATGGATGTCTCCAGTGGCGCGCTGCGGGAAGGGTTGCTGTATGACCTGCTGGGGCGTTTCGGCCACGAGGATGTGCGTGACCGCAGTATTCAGGCGCTGATGAACCGTCACCATGTGGAAAGCAGCCAGGCCGAACGGGTCTGCGCCACGGCGCAGGCGCTGTATGGGCAGGTGGCCAGTGATTGGCAGATTGAAGGTAATGAGGCGGCCGACACGCTGCGCTGGGGAGGGCTGCTCCACGAGGTCGGGCTGGCGGTGTCGCACAGTCAGTTCCACAAGCATGGCGCTTATCTGGTGACCAATTCCGACCTGCCGGGTTTTTCCCGTCAGGAACAGCAGATGGTGGCGCTGATGGTGCGTGGTCACCGTCGCAAGGTGCCGTTGGCGGCGCTGGCGGAATTGCCGGACGATGAGCAGACCGGATTGTTGCGGTTGTGTCTTGTGTTGCGTTTGGCGGTGCGTTTGCACCATGCACGCAGCGATGAAGATGTCCCGGAGATTCGTTTACAAGCTCGTGATGAACGGCTTGCCATCACTTTCCCGTCGGGTTGGCTGGAGGAGCACCCGCTCACCCAGGCGGACCTGGAGCAGGAACACGACTACTTCCAGGCGGCAGGCTACCAGCTTGTATTGGCGTGAGAATAAAACAGCTATTCAAGAGGGGGTCCCGCTTCGGGCGGGGCACCCTCTTGAAAGCTAGACGCTAGACGCTAGAAGTCGTCTTACCCTCCCAGCGTATCCAGCAGGTCCTGTTGAGCAATAAAACGCTCTTCCCCGTCTTGTGGTTGCGCCCGCTGGTAACTGCCATCGGATTGCAGTTCCCAGGCGCGGGTGTTGTCGCGCAGATAGATATGCAGGCCCTGTTCCAGAATCTGTGCCTTGAGTGCCGGATCATTCACCGGGAAACAGGTTTCCACCCGGTTGAACAGGTTGCGGTCCATCCAGTCGGCACTGGAGCAATACACCAGGTCGTCACCGCCATGGTGGAAATGGTAGATGCGGGTGTGCTCCAGAAAGCGGCCGATAATGGAGCGTACGCGGATGTTTTCCGACAATCCGGGGATGCCGGGTTTCAGGCAGCAGATGCCGCGTACGATCAGATCAATTTCTACGCCCGCCTGGCTGGCCCGATACAGGGCCTGCATGATGTTTTCTTCGGTCAGTGAGTTGAACTTGGCAATAATGCGCGCCGGTTTGCCGGCCAGTGCCTGTTCCGTTTCAAACTCGATCCACTCGATAACAGAAGGGTGCAAGGTGAACGGCGAATGCTTCAGCTGCTTGAGCCGTGCCGCCTTGCCCATGCCGGTCAGTTCCTGAAAGATCTTGTGCACGTCCTGGCCCATGCTTTTTTCACAGGTCATCAGGCCGTAATCGGTGTACAGCTTGGTGGTCTTGGTGTGGTAATTACCCGTCCCCAAGTGCACATAACGTTTGATGCCATCACCGTCACGGCGCACCACCAGCAGCATTTTTGCGTGGGTCTTGTAGCCCACCACGCCGTACACCACGATGGCGCCGGCTTCCTGCAGGCGGCGAGCGCCTTCGATGTTGGACTCTTCATCGAAGCGAGCGCGCAGCTCCACGATGGCGGTGACTTCCTTGCCATTGCGTGCGGCCGTTTCCAGGTGGTCTAGGATTTCCGACTTGGTGCCGGTGCGGTACAGGGTCTGCTTGATGGCCAGCACCTTCGGATCCCGCGCGGCTTCGGCCAGCAGGTTGATGACCGGCTGGAACGATTCGTAGGGGTGGTGCAGCAGGATGTCACCCTGGTCGATGGCGTCAAAAATGGTTTCATTTTTTTTCACCGCCGGCGCCAGCTTGGGGGTAAAGGGCGGGTAGTGCAGGCGCGGGCGATTCACGCTGGTAAACATGCGCGCCAGGTTTACCGGGCCGTTCACTTCGTACAGGTCTTCCTCGGTGAGTTCGAACTGTTCCAGCAGATAATGCATCAGGTGGCGCGGGCAGTTGTCGGCCACTTCCAGGCGCACTTCATCCCCGTAACGACGAGATAACAGCTGGCCTTTCAGGGCGCTGGCCAAGTCTTCGACTTCTTCGTCCACTTCCATATCGGCGTTGCGGGTTACCCGGAACTGGTAGCAGCCGGTGGCCTTCATGCCCGGGAACAGGTCGGATACGTGGGCATGGATCATGGACGACAGGAACACGAAGTTGTCGTCGCCACCCTCGCTGATGTCATCGGGAATACGAATCAGGCGGGGCAGGGAGCGAGGGGCGGGCACAATGGCCAGGCCCGTGGAGCGCCCGAAGGCATCCTTGCCGTCCAGGGGCACAATGAAATTCAGGCTCTTGTTGATCAGGCGCGGGAACGGGTGTGACGGGTCCAGTGCGATGGGCGTGAGCACCGGGTAAATCTGCTCACGAAAATATTTTTTGACCCATTCAGCCTGGGCTTCGGTCCAGTCTTCGCGGCGAAGAAAATCCACCCCTTCTTCACGCAGGGCGGGGAGCAAGACGTCGTTGAGGATGCGGTACTGGCGATCCACGGCTTCGTGGGTAATGGCACTGATCGCTTTCAGAAGCTCATCGGGCAGCATGCCATCGGGGCCGGGCTGGCCGGTATGGGTTTCCAGTTTGTTCTTCAGGCCAGCCACGCGAATTTCGAAGAACTCGTCCATGTTGCTGGAAAAAATCAGCAGGAAATTCAGCCGCTCCATCAAGGGATGATTCTCGTCCATGGCCTGCTCAAGGACGCGCAGGTTGAACTGCAGCAGGCTGAGCTCCCGGTTCAGGTAGTAATCCGGGTT
>NZ_LWFX01001387.1:0-3272 GCF_001635175.1 Alcanivorax sp. HI0083
CCCGGGCCAGATCCAACGCCGTCTCGATCCCCAGCGCCTCAAGGCGGCCCATCAACCGGCGCCCTACTCCCCACACCCGAGACACCGGTGTTAGCGCCAGCAACTTTTCCCGGCGCGCCGGGTCCGTCAGCACCACGGTGCCGCCCGTGGCGGGGTAACGCTTGGCCGCGTGGTTGGCGAGCTTGGCCAGCACCTTGGTGGGCGCTACCCCCACGCACACTGGCACCCCGACCCAACGAGCAACACGCGCTCGCACCTGCTGCGCCAGCGGCAACAGCTCAGCTCCCCCCATCAACGACAGATCCAGAAACGCCTCATCAATGGAATACACCTCTACTTGGGGAACCAGGGTTTCCAGGGTCGCCATCACCCGCTGGGAAATATCCCCGTACAGCGCATAGTTGGATGAAAAGACCGCAATTTTATGGCGGGCAATCAGATCACGGGCCAGATGTACCGGCATGCCGGTTTTTACCCCCAGCGCCTTGGCTTCCGCAGACCCGGCCACAATACAGCCATCATTATTGGAGAGCACCACCACAGGCCGCCCCTGAAGATCCGGGCGGAACAGGCGCTCACAGGCGGCGTAAAAGCTATTGCAGTCGACCAGGGCAAACATGGCCGCCGTTACCCTCGGCCCCGCAAGGCATGCAGGCAAAACGTCACCACCCCGAAAAGGTCTACGCCGTCATCACCGATGGGGATTGGTGCATAGGCCGCATTGCGGGGCTTGAGCATGGGCGTGGGTAACAGCTGCAACTCCTTCACCGTGAATTCGCCCTCCAGTGAAGCGACCACCACATCGCCCGCAACAGCTTCCAGTGAGCGGTCCACAATGAGAATATCACCGGAGAAAATACCGGCATCCACCATGGAGTCCCCCTCCACGCGCAACAGAAACGTGGACGCCGGCCGGCGAATGCATAGCCGGTTCAGGTCCAGGTGTTCATCCAGATACCCCTGAGCCGGAGACGGGAACCCCGCAGCAATGCGTTCACTGAAAAAAGGCAGGGCAGACATAGCAACATACCGGGAATCCACAGTCGGACAAGCATGACAAAATACTGTCTTTATGTACAGTTATCGATAATCCAGCTTCACCCCAGGCTGTCGCCCTGGCGACACAAATGACAAGAAAGCGACAAAACGACAAACAACGCCTATCCACCCTCTGCAACTCCTGACGTAACTTACTGTCATAGACATTATGTGCGGCTCGCATCGCCTGCGAGCTCGCACCGGGCAAGCATGAGAGCCACTATGAACACGAAGAGTCATCACCGCTGGATGTCCGATTTTCTGGAAGAAATGGGCCTGCCCGCCCAAGCAGAATTTCAGGGCTACGTTCTGTTCAATCTGGAGCAGAATGCCTTTATCGCCACCAGCAGACACAACCCGGACAGCTCACATCAGCAACTGGTCAGGCCCTGCGCCTGGGCCCACTGTTATCCCTACATCATGCACGCCAGCGACGCCGCCAGCGGGCTGGGCGCCGAATACGAAATTCGCGCGCTTTTCCGGCTCAACGGCCGGTATCTGTCCTGTTCGGTGTGATTGGGCGGTCAAGGACTTGAGATTGAACGCAAGACGCTCGGAGCTCGACGATTGCGACTGGCATCCGGCATCAAGCGTCTAGCCCAGACATAAAAAAACCGCCAAAAGCGGTTTTTTTTATGTCTGGAGCGGGTGAAGAGAATCGAACTCTCGTATGCAGCTTGGGAAGCTGCCGTTCTACCATTGAACTACACCCGCCTGTTTGAAACGGCAATATAGTCAAAACCCATCAACTTGGCCAGTGTTGAAGCAAAATCGTCAAAGTTTCGACAAGTGGCTGTTTAAAACAGTTCATCGCGGATGAGGCTGAATAACAGGCTCTAGCCGTTTGATTAGCTTATGGCGAATACCCTGCATTTTGCCGAACGCTCAACGCCGGATGCCTGACGTCAAACCCCATAGCCTGAGTGTTTGTCACTATTGCGGTACCTCTTTTGAGGGGTATTTTGAGGAATACTCAGGGCCATTATTCAGGAAATAATCGGGTAATGCGTTTTGCGAAGAGCGCATAGGAGCCAAGATTTTCAGGTTTTGAATGCAAGCGTCCGCCGTCGGGCACCCGGCGTCCTGCGGCAACCAGGGTAGGATTGAGGCAAATCCTGAAATCGGCTCATCACTCAACCCTGCGATGAACCTTTAGAAGCAAGTCACTGGGAAGACAAAGCAGTTGCCAGCGTCCGTTTCGGTGCGTATAGAAGAAGCAACAAGCGTCAGCCAAAGAAGGATACCAACCATGCCAGTGGCATTTATCAGCGGGGGCCGGGGGTTTCTCGGTGGGCACATTATCGACCAGCTTCTCGACAAACAGTGGGAGGTAGTCGCACTGGTGCGCCCCAACAGTGATGCCAGTACCCTGCACGCCAAAGAAGGCGTGTCCGTAGTGCAGGCACCACTGGATAATGCCACGGAGTTGGCGCTGGTCATGCCGGCCACTCCCGATGCCGTTTTCCATGTGGCCGGCAATACCAGCCTCTGGCGTCGTGGTAATGCACAGCAATACCGTGACAACGTGCTCGGCACCCAGGCCATGGTCAGCGCCGCCCTGAAAAACGTGGCCGGCCGCTTTATTCATACCTCGTCCATCTCTGCCTGGGGCATTCAGGACAACCCGATCAACGAGCTGACGCCCTCCAATGCCGCCAATGACTGGATCGGCTACAACCGCACCAAGTTTCTGGCAGAACAAGAAGTGGAAAACGGCATTCGCCAGGGCCTGGACGCGGTGATCATGAATCCCTGCGGCATTATTGGTGCCGGCGATACCCACAACTGGTCACAGATGATCCGCATGATCAACGACGGAAAACTGCCCGGTGTACCCCCAGGGGGCGGAAATTTCTGTGCGGTAGAGGAAGTGGCACGGGCCCATATTGCGGCGCTGGAACACGGTATTTGCGGCGAGCGTTATATTCTGGCCGGCGTGGAAGCCAGTTTCCTGACCCTGGTCCAGACCATTGCCGACCGGCTGGGGCGCAAGGCGCCGCAGCGTACCGTACCCCCGGCCCTGCTGAAACTGGCCGGCCAGCTCTACCCCATCGGCAGCCTGTTCACCGGCGAAGAACCCCGCCTGACCCCGGAAAAAGTGGCCCTGATCACCAGCCGCGTGCATGCCGACGGCAGCAAGGCCGTGGAACAGCTGGGCTTTAATGATCAGGTGCCGCTGGCCACCATGCTGGAAAACTGCATTGCCTGGATGGCCCGGGAACGGATGTTGTAAC
>NZ_LWFX01001388.1:0-4965 GCF_001635175.1 Alcanivorax sp. HI0083
TGGTTGATGCCCATGTGCGCAATTTCGAAATGATGGATGACCCCTACCTGCGTGAACGGGCGGCGGATGTGCGTGACCTGGGCCGTCGGGTGCTGGCTCAGCTGCAGAGCCAGACCCGGCGTCATGTGATTTTTCCGGACGAGTGCATTCTGCTCGGCGAAGATATTTCTGCGCCCATGCTGATGGAAGTACCCCGTGAACGGGTGCGTGGCATTGTTACCACACGCGGGTCACGGAATTCGCACATGGCCATTGTGGCGCGGGCCATGGGTATCCCCACCGTGGTGGGGGCGCAGAATCTGCCGCTCAAACAAATGGACGACAAGGAAATCATCGTCGATGGTTTCCGTGGCCGGGTGGTGGCCAATGCCTCCCCGGAGCTCAAACAACAGTTCCAGGAAATCATTGCCGAGGAAGAGAGTCTTCAGGCCGGGCTGGAAAAGCTGCGTGACGAACCGGCGCAAACGCTGGATGGCACGAGGATCAAGTTGCAGGTGAATACCGGCCTGATGACCGATATCAACCGGTCACTGGAACGGGGTGCCGAAGGGGTGGGGCTGTACCGCACGGAGATTCCGTTCATGGTGCGCGACCGGTTCCCGTCGGAAGAAGAACAGCGAGTGATTTATCGCGAGCAGCTGGCGGCGTTTGCTCCGCATTCGGTCACCATGCGCACCCTGGATATCGGTGGTGATAAATCCCTGAGTTACTTCCCCATAGAGGAAGAAAACCCTTTCCTGGGCTGGCGGGGTATCCGTGTCACCCTGGACCACCCGGAAATTTTCATGGTGCAGGTGCGCGCCATGATCAAGGCCAGTGAAGGACTGAACAATCTACGCATCATGCTGCCCATGATTACCAGTGTGATCGAAGCAGAAGAGGCCCAGCATCTGATCCACCGTGCCTGGCTGGAAGTGCGCGATGAAGGGCTGGATGTGCCCATGCCGCCGGTGGGAGTGATGATCGAAGTGCCGGCGTCGGTGTATCAGGCCCGCGCCCTGGCCCAGCGGGTAGACTTTCTTTCTGTAGGGACCAACGATCTGACGCAATACCTGCTGGCGGTGGACCGCAACAACCGCCAGGTGGCGGCGCTTTATAATTCCTATCACCCGGCGGTGCTGCATGCCCTGCTGCATGTGGTGGAGCAGGCCCGCGAAGAAGATACGCCGGTGTCGGTCTGCGGGGAGATGGCAGGGGAGCCCAGTGCGGCCCTGTTATTGATGGCCATGGGCGTGGACGTGCTCTCCATGAATGCGTCCAACCTGTTGAAGGTAAAAGCCGCTATTCGTCAGGTGAATATCAGCTTTGTCCGCCGTCTTCTCAATGAAGTGCTGGCCATGGATAACGGTGAGGTGATCGCCTCTTACGTGGACTTGCAACTCACCAAGGCCGGGCTGGGTGACCTGTTGCGAAATCGCAAGGTGTTGTCCTGACACACAGAGTGGGTCGCCGTTAAAAATAAAAGGCTCATCGCGGGCTTGAGTGATACCTCGGCTTCAGGATTCGTCTCATTCTACCGCCCTGGCAACCGCCGGACGATGGCTTCCAAACCTGAAAACCTTGGCCGCCATTTTCTCTGCGAAAAATGCATTACCTGACTTTTCCTGAAAGTGCCTCTCAAAGGAGATGCCGCAGTAACGAAGCCTCTCAGGTTATGGGGTTTTACGTCAGGCATCCGGCGTCGAGCATTTTGCAAAGTGCCGGGTATTTGCGATAAAAGCATCAGACGGCGAGAAGCGTGTTATTCAGCGGTTCCCTGGATGAACCAATTAAAAAAACTTATCGGGAGAGAGTCATGAAGCGCGCGTTCTTGTTGATCGTGGTGGCGTTGCTTGTGCTGCTGGCGGTGCTGTTGTTCAACACCTTGAAGGTAAAAGAGCCCAACGAAACGGTTATCCCTCTGCCGGTTTTTGAATCTGCATTGAACGAATCCGAGATGACCGCACGTCTCTCCCGTGCCCTGCGATTTGCTACCTTGCCGGATCAGCCGCAAGCCTTTGATGGTTTTCATGACTTTCTGCGTGAGTCTTTTCCCCTTACCCATGCAAGACTCACCCTGAAAACGTTCGGCCATAGCCTGCTCTATCACTGGGATAGCGGAAAAGACTGCGCGCCGACGTTGCTGTTAGCCCATCAGGATGTGGTGCCGGTGTCATCACCGGACGCCTGGGAGCATCCGCCTTTCGCCGGTGTGGTGGATTCACAGTTTGTCTGGGGCCGTGGTGCCATGGATGACAAGGGCAGCCTGATGGCGATCCTGGAAGCCACCGAAGCCTTGTTGGCGGACGACCGTGCACCGGCCTGTGATGTGTGGCTGGCGTTTGGTCACGATGAAGAAACCGGTGGCAGTGAAGGCGCCAGCCGCATGGCGGACTGGATGGCAGAGCAGGACCTGCGCTTCGGCCTGGTGCTGGATGAAGGCGGCATGATGTTGCCCGGCAGCACCCTGGGCATTGAGCAACCTGTGGCGCTGATCGGCATTGCCGAGAAAGGCTACATGACGGTGACGCTACAGGCCCACGCCGAACCGGGTCATTCGTCCCGTCCGCCTGCGAAAACCGCAGTGGGGGATCTGGCCAGGGCGATTGCCACCTTGCAGGATAATCCTCGCCCTGCCGGGTTGAGCGAACCTACCCGCAAAATGCTGCAGCAGGTAGCGCCGTACCAGCCGTTTGCCAAGCGAATGGTGTTTGCCAATCTATGGTTGTTTGAGCCCTTGATCGTCAAACAACTCTCCGGCAAACCGGAAACCAATGCCCTGGTTCGCACCACCATGTCGCCGACGCTGTTGCGTGCCGGGGTCAAGGATAATGTGCTTCCCGCCACTGCCGAAGCGACCATCAATTTTCGCCTGGCGCCAGGGGAAAGCCGGGAATCCTTGTTGGCTTATCTGGAACAGCAGTTGCCGGATTCGATCACCGTGACGCCCCAGGACACCTTTCTGTCTGACCCGTCAGCGACCAGCGATATTCCTTCACCTGCCTTTGAGCGTCTGGCGGGCCTCGCCCGGTCTTTGCCGGAGCAACCGGTGGTGGTGCCTTTTCTGCTGATCGCCGGCACGGATGCGCGCCATTACCAGGCCGTGTCCGATCAGATTTTTCGCTTTATGCCGGTTGCCCTGAACCAGGATGACTTGCCACGCTTCCATGGCCACAACGAGCGCCTGTCCAGAGCACAGTATCCGCGAATGGTGAGCTTTTATGCCGGGGTGATGTTGGGCGCGGAGTAAGGGCAGGCCGGTTTCAGGACCGGCCGGCAACAATGACAGTGGCTAAGCGTTGCTGAAACTGTGATTCGGATTGCCAGCGGCGTGGCCGTCCGGTTGCCACACCTGTTCCAGCATTTGCGGCCCCTGTTCACGGTCCAGAATTACGGCGCTGCTGGCGCGGGTGCCGTAGGTTTCCGACTGGATAAAGACGGGCGCCACCAGCCGCTCAAGCTCCACCCCGACGCCGGTGTCAGGCAGTTCGCTGTCGCTGGGCTGATAATGATCGTTAACCACCTGCAACAGCTGCTGCAGATTTCCGCCCGCGGCGATGGCGTCGGCCAGGTTCTGTTTGGCCCGCTCCACCTTGGGCCAGGGATCGTCCAGCAGGCCATTGCTGAGGCCGTGAATGCCGGGCTGGACCGCCTGCGGCGCCGCGCCACGGTTGCCCAGATACCACAGGCTGTCGCGGGTGCTGTCTGCGCTTACCGTGCCCACCAGCAGGTTGAAGGCGCCGTAGTGATGCTGCTCTTCTGCGAGGGTGTGGCTGAACTGTTCCGGGCTTTGTTGCCCTTCCAGAAAAGCGAAAGGCAGCAGGCCCCGGGAGCGTTCGCCGGGCTGGCGGTCGGTGATCGGCTCGCGGTAATTGGTGACCACGGCAAAGCGGCCATTACGGTGGATGCCCAGCCAGGTGCCGCCGGCGGTTCGGTCCAGCCCGCAGAAGATATCCCCGCGCCAGCGCGCCGCTTCCGCCGGCCGCGCATGAAACTCATCCCGATTGGCGGCGACTTTTAATGGTGTGTTTGATTCAGGCTGCCAGTCGAGCAGAACAATGCACATGGGGTTTCCTTCTTTTGTCTCTCGCACGCCTGACGCCAGCAACGCGGCTGGGTTGTTGTTTCAACGGTTGGGTCCCTGACGGATTTCAGCATCGGGCCTCGAGCGCCCGGCGTTCAGCGTTCCACCGTGCTAGCATACCTGCCTTGCCACGAGTTGTGTTGGAGAGGCTGTGCTGGAACTGTTTTTGATCTGTCTGGGCGTGGGGGTGGGCGCTGGCCTGCTGGCTGGGGCGCTGGGCCTGGGCGGTGGCGTGGTCATCGTGCCGGCCCTGATTTTCCTGTTTCACGGCCTGGGGTTTCCTGACGAACTGGTCGCCAAAATGGCGGTGGCCACGTCCTTGAGTACCATCATCATTACCTCCATCAGTGCCGTGCGCACCCACCATAAAGCCGGCTTCGTGCGCTGGCCGGTGGCATTACGTTTGGGGGCAGGCATTGTGCTGGGTGCCTTCGCCGGGGCATTCATTGCCGATGCCATGAAAGGGGAACTGTTGACCCGTCTGTTCGGTCTGTTTGCCATGCTGATTGCCCTGCAGATGTTGCTGGTGGGGCGTAAAACGGTGGATGAAAGCCTGCCGCAACGGGTGCCCGGGGCGCCGGGGCTGGGCCTGGCCGGGTTACTGATTGGGACCGGTTCCGCCATTTTCGGTATCGGCGGCGGCTCGTTGACGGTGCCGTTTCTGAGTTGGTGTCGATTGAAAATGCAGGAGGCGGTGGCTATTTCCTCCGCCTGCGGGCTGCCCATTGCCATTGCCGGCACGCTGGGGTTTGCGGTGGCTGGCTGGAATGAGCAGCACCTGCCCGATGGCGCCCTGGGCTATGTGTTTTTGCCCGCCACAGCCGGTATAGTGCTCACCAGCTTCCCGTTTGCGCGCCTGAGTGCGCGGCTCAGCCACCGGCTGCCGTCCGCCACCTTGAAGA
>NZ_LWFX01001389.1:0-5310 GCF_001635175.1 Alcanivorax sp. HI0083
ATGCCATGGCCAGCGCCTTGCAGGTGCCGGTGATGGAACGTCACACCGCCCGGGGAGATGCGGTGACCAGTGCGCTGATGTACCTGCAGCTGCAGAAATCCACATTAAATTAAGCCGCTGGCGGCTGTGAAAAAGGAAGGAAGAGCTGATGTTCTATGCAGAAAAAATAGCGCTGATAGTGGGCCTCTGCCTGGTTCTGTACGCCTATTTTCGCTACTGGCGCCGGACCGGTGATGGTCAGGGGCTGGTGATGTTCTGGCGACGGACCATGGCACTCAATGTGGTGGAGTTCAAACTGCAACGCGGTGGCATTGCCCTTTTACTGGTAGCCGTGGTGCTACGCTTTGTCCAGGCGCTGCTATAAGCTCAACAGGAGTCGTAACAGGCAGCATGCTCCACGCAACAGGTAAACGCACGATAAGCGATTCCTGATTTGCTTTAACCAACGGGGAGAGGCGGTGTTTTCACTGTGGCAATTGGGTGCGTTGGCGCTGGCTTATGTGTTGGTGTTGTTTGTTATCGCCTGGTGGGGCGATCGGGCTGCCCGACAGGGCCGCAAGACCTTCCACAATGCCTGGGTGTACAGCCTGGGGTTGGGGGTTTATTGCACTTCCTGGACGTTCTACGGCGCGGTTGGTGAAGCGGCCCAGAACGGCTGGAACTACCTGCCTATTTATCTGGGGCCGATCATTACCGTCTTACTGGGCGGTTCACTGATCTACAAGATGGTGTCGGTGGCCCAGCAGCAACACATTACCTCCATTGCCGATTTCCTGGCCGCCCGCTACGGGAAGTCCCGGCGCCTGGCTGTGCTGGTCACCCTGGTGGCCATTGTCGGGGTGTTGCCCTACATCGCCTTACAGCTAAAAGCCGTCACCCTGTCGTTTGATTATGTGCTGGAGGAATCTGCGCCGGGCCAGGTGGATACGGCACTGGTGGTCGCTGCACTGATGGCTATTTTCACCTTGCTGTTCGGTACCCGGCATATCGATACCACCGAGCACCAATCCGGCTTGATGCTGGCGGTGAGTTTTGAATCCTTTATCAAGGTGGTGGCGTTTGTCGGGCTGGGCTTGTATTGCCTGTATGCCATTTTTGATGGCCCGGTGGATATGTGGCAGCAGCTGAGCGAGCGCAGCGATGTCATGCAGAGTTTTGAACCGACCCTGTTTTCGCAAAGTTTCGTCACTTCATTATTGCTTTCCATGGTGGCGATTCTCTGTCTGCCCCGTCAGTTCCATGCCGGTGTGGTAGAAAACAATGACCTGCGCCATTTGCGCACCACGCGCTGGTTGTTTCCGTTTTACCTGGCGCTGTTTGCGATTTTTGTTCTGCCGATCGTGATTGCCGGCGTGATTACCCAGCCCTACCTGATCGGTCATGCAGACACTTACATGTTGTCGTTGCCCATGGCCCAGGCCAATCACGGCATGCTGATGCTGTCGTTTATTGGCGGGATTGCGGCGGCCACTGGCATGGTGATTGTCTCCACCATGGCGCTGGCCATTATGTTGACCAACGAAGTGCTGCTGCCCATGTGGTTGCAGTCGCGGCTCAATGAAAAGGATCAGCTGCCGGATCTCAGCACGCAACTGCGCTTTCTGCGCCGGGCCAGCATTCTGGTGTTGCTGGGGCTGGCGTTTGCCTTCCATACGCTGATCGACCGGTTCGACGGCCTTGCCAGTATCGGGCTGCTGTCGTTTGCCGCCGTGGCCCAGTTCGCGCCATCACTGATCGGTGCCCTGTACTGGCGCAATGGCCATAAGCAGGGGGCGTTCATCGGCCTGGCGCTGGGGTTTGTGGTGTGGTTTTACTGCCTGCTGGCGCCGGTGATTCTGCCCGTGGAGTGGGTGACCGTGCTCAATACCCAGGGGCTGTTCGGCCTGGGCCTGCTACGTCCCCATGCCATGTTCGGCATCGAAGGGCTGGAGCCTCTAACCCATGGTGTGTTCTGGTCGGTGTCCGTGAATCTGGCCGCGTTTATCTACTATTCCCGCCGGGCCAACCATGATGCCCTGGATGAAACCCAGGCCGCCCGGTTTGTGGATATGCCCACGGACTGGTGGCGCGAAGGTATGGGGCACCCCTCCATTACCACCATCGAATTGCTGGAAGTCTGCAAGCGCGGGTTGGGACATCCACGGGCGGAACCTTTGTTCTTCGATTACATGCGCCGGCGTGGGGTGTCGGAAGAATTGGAATTGCCGGCGCCCCTGCATCTGGTGCGATATGTGGAGCGGCTGCTGGCGGGCACCATGGGGGCCTCCACCGCACGCATTGTGATGAGTTCGTTGCTGCGCAAACAGAATGGCCGCCACGATGATGTGGTGCGGATGATGGACGAAGCCTCCGAGCTGATTCAGTTCAACCATCAGTTGCTGCGCACCACCATTGAAACCATTAGCCAGGGCATCTGCGTGGTGGACCGGGATATGCAGGTGGTGGCCTGGAATCAGGCCTACGTAAAGCTGTTTGATTATCCGGACGGGTTGATTCGGTTGGGGCGCTCCATCGCCGATGTGTATCGCTATAACGCCGAACGGGGTTATTACGACGGCGAAAATATGGAAGAAAACGTGACGCGGCGGGTGCAATTATTACGCGAAGGGTATGCGCATCAGTTCGAGCGGGAACTGCCCAATGGCATCGTGGTGGAGGTGCGTGGCACGCCTATGGTGGGCGGCGGTTTTGTCAGTACGTATATGGACATCACCGAACGCAAACACGATGAAAAAGCACTTCGCCAGATCAATGAAAATCTGGAGCAGATGGTCTCGGAGCGTACCCGGAAACTGTCGGAGCTGAATGCCAAACTGGCACAGGCCAATGAAGGGAAAACCCGTTTCCTGGCGGCCGCTGGCCATGACCTGATGCAGCCTTTGAATGCCGCGCAGTTGTTTGCTTCATCGTTGCGTCAGCAGTTGCGTAACCAGGAAAAGGGCCAGTTCGACCATGAGGTACAGGTGCTCGGACATATCGACAGTTCCCTGCAAGCAGCGGAACAAATTATCTCTGCGTTACTGGAAATCAGCAAACTGGATACCGGCACCATGGCGACGCACATCCATCCCTTGCGTTTGTCGTCATTGATGACGCCGCTGGGTCAGGAGTTTTCTGCGCTGGCCAGCGCGCAAGGGCTGACGTTGCGAGCGGTGTCATGCAGTGCGGTGGTGGACAGCGATGAAGTATTGTTGCGACGGGTATTGCAGAACCTGCTGTCCAATGCGGTTCGGTATACGGATTCAGGGCGCATCCTGTTCGGTGCGCGCCGGCTGCACAATGCCGTGCGCATTGATGTGTGGGATACCGGGCCGGGGATTCCCGGTGATCAGCATGAACAGATCTTCCGGGAGTTCCATCGTCTGCCTCAGCTGCATAATCGTGAGGTAAAAGGTCTGGGGTTGGGGCTGGCCATTGCCGACCGGATTTGTCGTTTGTTGGGCCATGCCTTAACCGTCCGCTCCTGGCCGGATAAAGGCACCGTTTTCAGCGTAACGCTGCCGCTGTCCACAGGGGATGTGCCGCCATTGCTGCAGAATGAGCCGTTGCGCGAGCGTCGGGATATCCAGGGCGTGCGCGTTTTCTGTGTGGATAATGATTCCGCGCTGCTGGCGAGCCTGGTGGCGGCCCTGCAAACCCTGGGTTGCGAGGTGGTCGCGGCCAGCGGCCTGCAGGAAGCACGGGAGAAAGCGGCACAAAGCTGGGTGCCGGATGTATTGCTGGTGGATTTTCAGCTGGATCATGAAGACGGGTTTGACGTGATTGAAGCGCTGGATCATTGCTGGGAAGACGTCATTCCTGCCGTACTGATGACCGCAGACCGACGCCCGGAAGTGCGCGCCAGAGCTGAAGAGCAAGGTGTAGGCTTCCTGCAAAAACCGATTTCCGAAGCCATCCTGCAGCGAACGCTGGAAGGGCTTTTGTAAGCTGCGGGCAGCCGTTTGATGGAATTGGGAAATTTCGACCCGGATAGTTATTTTATCGCGGCAGGAGCGTCGCTGGTGAAGCGATAGCCTCAGTTTCAAGTAACGAGAAACGAGAAGCGAGAAGCGAGAAGCGAAAATCACCGGGCTTTCCCTCTGGTTACGGTTTGTATTTCGAAACTCGTTTCTCGCAACTCGACACTCTGGCCTGGCGCGCCCCCAACACTTCTGCAGCAAGTCGCTCTCCATCAAGCTCTTGCGGGTTAGTCCAGGCCGGGAGGCTCGATGGCCAGGTCCTTGAGGGCCAGTACCGCCTGGGTGCGGTTGCGTACGCCCAGCTTGCGAAAAATGGCCGTCATGTGGGCTTTCACCGTGGCTTCCGACACATCCAGTTCGTAGGCGATTACCTTGTTCTGCATGCCTTCCATCAGCATGCCCATCACCCGGAATTGCTGCGGGGTCAGGCTGGCAATGCGCTCGCTCATGGCGGAGTGGTCGGGCAGGGTCGGGGGCATGGCGCGGCGGGCTTTTTCCGGTAGCCAGCGTTCGCCGTCCATGATCTTGCGCATGGCATCGGTCATGGTGTCCACGGAAGTGGATTTGGGAATAAAGCCGTCGGCACCAAAGTGAATGGCCCGCTGTATCACGTCCACATCTTCGGTGGCTGAAATTACCACCACCGGGACTTTCCGGTATTGCTCGCGAAGGTACACCAGCCCCGAAAAACCGTGGGTGCCGGGCATGTGTAAATCCAGAAGAATGACATCGAAGGGGATGGCTTGCTGGCCCAGTACCTCCAGGGTGGCGAGCGAGTCGGCTTCGTGGATGGTGGCGCCGGGAAAACTGGCCTCTACAGCCTGTATCAGGGCCGCACGGAACAGGGGGTGATCATCGGCAATCAGTATGGTTGTCATGACTCTGATTTAAGCATGTTGCGTGCAAAGAGCCCAAAAAAAGATGGGAATGAAAAAAAGATGCTGCCCGGGGAGGGCAGCATGTGGAAAGGAAACACAGAAAACATCCATGTTTCATCAGCGTATGCGGTTTCAAGTGACGTCTGTATCAACGGTTCAGCCGTGTCTCGACCAGGTTGGCGACCACTGCCGGGTCAGCCAAGGTGGAGATGTCGCCCAGGCTGTCGTGTTCGTTGGCCGCCACCTTGCGCAAAATACGGCGCATGATTTTGCCGGACCGGGTTTTCGGTAGTCCGTGGGTAAAGTGAATCAGATCGGGAGTGGCGATGGGGCCGATTTCCCGGCGCACCCACTGGCGTAATTCGTCATGCAGGGCATCGCTGGTGTGCTCGCCATCATTCAGGGTCACATAGACATAAATGCCCTGGCCCTTGATGTTATGGGGATAACCGACGACGGCGGCTTCGCACACC
>NZ_LWFX01001390.1:0-3460 GCF_001635175.1 Alcanivorax sp. HI0083
GGGTGACGGTGCCCGCTACGGCATTCCCATCGTTTACTCCCACGAAGGCACGCCCCTGGAAACCGCCGGGGGCATCAAGCGCGCGCTGTCGTTGCTGGGCGATCAGCCCTTTGCGCTGGTCAACGGCGATATCTGGACCGATTTTGATCTGTCCCGGCTGGTGGAGGATCGCCCGGACCCGGTGCATCTGGTGCTGGCGGATAACCCGGCGCACCACCCGCAAGGGGATTTTCATCTGACAGACGCCGGTCGGTTGCGCGATAATGCCGAGCCCAGGCTCACCTATGCCGGCATTGGCCGCTTTGATCCCGCCGTGTTCGCCAACCTGCCCGACGGTGTAGCGAAACTGGCGCCGCTATTGCGGGCGGCCATGGCGGAAAACGCGGCCAGCGGTGAACACCACCGCGGCCAGTGGTGGGATATCGGCACCCCGGAACGTCTGGATGAACTGGATCGATTGCTGAATAGCGCCGGAATGACACAAGCCATTCCGGGAGAGTGACGAATTTCGAGAAGCGAGTATCGAAAGGACAAACCACAGCCTTGGATCTTGCTTTTCGCAACTCGAAACTCGCCACTCGCAACTGTTTTTATGAGGATGCCCCATGCCCAAGCAGGATTATCTGATCGCCCCCTCCATCCTTGCCGCCAACTTTGCCCGTCTGGGTGAAGAGTGCGACGCGGTGCTGGCGGCCGGCGCCGATGTGATCCATTTCGACGTGATGGACAACCATTACGTGCCCAACCTGACCATCGGCCCCATGGTCTGCAAGGCCCTGCGCGACCACGGCATCACCGCCCCCATCGACGTGCACCTGATGGTCAGCCCGGTGGATGAGCTGATCAGCATGTTCGCCGAAGCCGGCGCCAGCTATATCACCTTCCACCCGGAAGCCAGCCAGCACGTGGACCGCTCCCTGCAGCTGATCAAGAGCTACGGCTGCAAGGCCGGCCTGGTGCTCAACCCGGCCACTCGCCCCGACTGCCTGGAATACGTGATGGACAAGCTGGACATGATCCTGCTGATGAGCGTGAACCCGGGCTACGGCGGCCAGAAATTCATTCCTTCCACCCTGGACAAGACCCGCGTCGTGCGCCAGCTGATCGACGCCAGCGGCTACGATATCCGCCTGGAAGTGGATGGCGGCGTCTCCGAAAAGAACATCCGTGAAGTCGCCGCCGCCGGCGCCGACACCTTCGTGGCCGGCTCCGCCATCTTCGGCAAAGACGACTACGCCACCGTCATCCAGCAAATGCGCGACGAGCTGGCCCAGGCCTAACAGCGAACCCATTGTAGGAGCGCCACTTGAGGCGCGAACCTGAGCCAAAGCGAAGGATCGGTTGAATGCCCTCGCCAAAGCTCGGGATCGCGCCTCAAGTGGCGCTCCTGCATCAAGATGGTTCTTATGGAACCTTCCCGCCGCCCGGCTGCCTGACTCCTTAAGTCAGCCATCACTATCACGCCATGCCCCGCTATACCGCCATTCCTGTCCGGCTTCCCTGCCTGCTCCTGGTATTAACCAGCCTGGCAGCCTGCAGCCTGGTGCCCGCCGAACGGCAATCCCCACAACCTGAAATAGCGGAAACCCCGCAGGAGCTGCCGCCCCGGCAGACCCTGATCCTCGACAGCCTGCTCGCCCAGAAAGAAGACTGGCAGGGCGTGCCTTATCAATACGGTGGCCTCAGCACGCAAGGCGTGGACTGTTCTGGCTTCGTCTATCTCACCTTCCTTTCGCAGCTGAACATGAAAGTCCCCCGCACCACCTCCGCCCTGATGCAGGAAGGCGAGCCTGTGGCCCGCAACGAACTGGAAGTGGGCGACCTGGTGTTCTTCAAAACCGGACCGGGCAATCGCCACGTGGGAATCTATATGGGTGGGGATGAATTTATGCATGCGTCGGTGAGTAGTGGCGTCATGCAGTCGTCGCTCAACAATCCCTATTGGAGTCAGCGGTATTGGAAGGCCAGGCGGCTGGTGAATCGGTAGCGCACGTTCGGTATTACTCTTAAGAAATTACCTGGATTTTCCGCGTCTCCAGAAGTCATAGCATCAAGGGAAACCCGCAAGAAAAGCGGCAATCCTTGCCGCCAAGAAGCCTCCTGCCTAGGCCTTTTCGTTTATTGAATTCCCGCCCGTTTTCATCCACGCGCAAGTTGAACTTGTAGGATATGGCTTACATATTTTTGTAAGTGTTTGAGATAGGGTTGGTTTTTAAGCAGAGGCCGGGGTTCAGATTAGCGCTGCATTCAGCAGGACTTGCTCTCAGCCTCTTATTTTCGATTTGTTACTGGGGTTTTTTTTAAAAGGAAGGGTTATGAAGTTGGTTATAAAAACAGTCATCATTGCGTTATCAATGTCATTTTTTTGGGGGTGCACTATCGCCACGCCGGTTGTGTCCAGCGGGAAATATGAGGGGATGGCTAATGATGACCCTGCCATGAGCAAAGTCTACGTATATAGAGATCAGGCGTTTGCTGGTGGGACTAATCAATATGATGTGATGGTAAATGGTGTCCTGTCTGGGTCATTGCCTAACGGTTCATTCTTCGACACTGAGGTTGAGCCCGGCGATACCAAAGTGGAGCCAAGAACATTGACCTCCTTTGGGTTTGGTAAAGGTGTTTCCAGCATGACCGACCCCGGTGGGGTTTACTGTTTTAAGCTAACGTTGAACTTCTGTCTCCAGTGTAAAAGCGCTGATATAAGTCCAGTTGAGACTGAGCAATGCGAAAACGAGATTCAAAGTCTTAATAAAGTTGAGTTGAAGTGACATGAATAGAATGATTCAGATCTTGCCCTATGTCCCAAGTGGCAAAAGGAACGCCCTGACCCCGGAATTAAAATTTTAGGAGCGGGTATGTTCTGGGTTCAATTACTCGGCATGGTGATGGCTATAGGTACTGCTTTCTACTTACACTCCTACTTTAAATTGCTCAATATTATCCGAAAGGAGTGTCCTGATCTAATAGAGGAGACGCGAGCTAAAGGAGTTTTGTACGAGGGATCCCGATCGAGCCAAGATCCAAGAATAGTTGCTCTTGTTTTGAGGTATGCATTTGGATCTGGGTGGAAACTTTTATCCAGCCAAGATGTAAAAAAATATGCGATCCGTATACGTGTTACTTTTTCATTGGTGCTGACTGTGTTTTCTGCTCTGGTTGTTGCCGCTGCTAGCTCTTAAAGATAAACAAAGAGGCGGATTCAAGATGCGAGATCTCGAGGGTGTTCAAAACTCTGTGTCACAGCCAGCAGCCTCACAGGCTGATGTATTTGTCCAGGCGCTCGGGGAAGTGGATGGCCATCTGTGACAGCGTCAGATTCCAGTTCTGCACCGGGTGGGTCCAGCGCTCGGATGCCTTGAGTATACCGGCATAGAGCAGCTTCAGTAAGGCGTTCTCACTGGCGAAGCCACCCTTGGTCTTTGTCAGCTTGCGGAACTGGCGATGTACGGCCTCCACG
>NZ_LWFX01001391.1:0-3502 GCF_001635175.1 Alcanivorax sp. HI0083
GCCAGGCCGTAGCCGATGGGCAGGCCGATACCCCAGTAGGCCAGCAGGGTCATTACCATGGGCCAACCGGTGTCTTCAAACCCGCGCAGGCAGCCATTGGCGCACACCTGCAGGGCGTCGGAAACCTGGTACAGGGCAGCGAATAGCAACAGGTAGCTGGCCAGGGCAATCACCGAGCCGTTGTCGGTATAAATACGGGGAATCCAGTGGCGGGCCAGCACCAGACTGGAGGCGGCAGCGATGCCCACGACCAGGGTAATGGCCATGGCCACCTGCACCGCTACGCGGATGCCGTCCCGGTCGCTGCGACCCCGGGCGTGGCCCACCCGCACGGTGGCGGCCAGGGCAAAACTCAGTGGCACCATGAAAATCAGGGAGGTGAAGTTGAGAGCAATCTGGTGGCTGGCAACGACCTGGGCCCCCAGGCTGCCGATCAGCAGGGCGATGACCGCAAAGATGCTCACCTCAAAGAAAATCGTCAGCCCCACCGGCAAGCCCAGGCGCAGCATGTAGCCAAGACTGGCCCGTTCAAAATGCCGTTGCCGCAGGTTCAATGGCGCGTGCTGATAGACCGGGTGGCGGTGCGTGTAGATCATCATCATCAGCGCCATGGACCACATCACCAGCGAGGTGGCCCAGCCGCAGCCCACGCCGCCCATGGCCGGGAAGCCGAGCTTGCCGTAGATCAGCACATAGTTGCTGGGAATGTTGATCATCAGCCCGATAACGCTGATCAGCAGCACCGGACGGGTATGATTCATGGCCTCGGTATAACTGCGCAGGGCCAGCATTATCGCGGCACCGGGCATCCCCCAGCTGAGCGCATCCAGGTAGCCGCTGACCATGGGCCGAATGGCCGGGTCCACGTCCATCCATACCAGCACCGGGGCAATGCTGCGCAGGATCAGCGCACACAGGACACCCAGCCCCAGGCCCAACCAGAGCCCCTGCTGGGCGAGGGGGTTGATGCGATGATAAGCTTCGCCGCCCAGATGCCGCGACAGCACCGGGGTGGCGCTCATCAGCACGCCGGTCATGAACAGGAACAGGGGCACCCAGATACTGGCGCCCACGGCCACCGCGGCCAGGTCATTGGCGCTGACTCGCCCGGCCATCATGGTGTCCACAAAGCCGTTGGCCGTCTGCGCCAGTTGCCCACCCAGAATCGGCAGTGCGAGGGTGAGTTGGGCGGCGAGTTCCTGACGGCGGGATAACATAGGCAAGTGCTACTGTTGTAAACGGAACGGTGTGGTGAACGAAATAGATCAGAATCAGGTTCAGACGAAGGCGGCTACCATACCGCAAAGCGCTTCACAGGGGTACGTCAGTGGTGAACTGGAGCGCCTGTTTCGGGCGACTTTTTTCGATTCCCACCACACCGTGCTGGTAGGCGGTGCCAGTGAACCGGTTTACCTGCCAGGCCGTCCCCACCAAATTTGCTATACCCGCGATTATTTTCGCAGTGCCCTGCACGAAATCGCCCACTGGTGCGTAGCCGGTCCGGCACGCCGCGAGCAGGAAGATTACGGTTACTGGTATGCACCGGATGGGCGCAGTGCGGATCAGCAGGCGGAGTTCAGCCGGGTGGAAGTCTATCCTCAGGCTTTGGAAGCGCTTTTCTGTGCCGCTTGTGGGCATGATTTTCGGGTGTCGCTGGATAACCTGAATGGTGACGGTGGTGATGAAGCGGCGTTTGCGGTGGAGGTAAAAGCGAAAGCGCAGGCGTTGCTGGAGCAAGGCCTCGCCGAGCGACCGGCGCGTTGGTGTAAAGCGCTGGCAAAAGCGTATGAGCGTGAGGCTGTGCCGCTCGGTCAGGCGCTGGAGCGCTTGTTTTGTTAGTGTTGTCGGATTACGGCCTTCGGCCTAATTCGACCGACAAAACCCAACTTCTCAAGTAGGTCGAATTAGCCTGAAANGCGTAATCCGACTAAAGCCGTCCGCTGCGTTTCAGTGCCAGATATAGATGGTTTAATTGCTGCGGCATGTTTTGCGGTGTGGCGCTGGTGACGAGCGCGCCGGCGTGGCGCAGGCGGGTATGCAGCTGCTCGCGCTGCTTTTGTTCCTGGGCGTCGGCACAGACGGTCAGCGCCTGATCGAAATCCTCCACCGGCTGACGGGCCAGGGCTTCCTGTTCGGGCAGCAGCATGTCGGCAATCAGCACCAGATGGTGGCGCCGCATCAAGCCGACGGCGCTGAGCAGGTCATCCAGATCCTCGTGTTGCAGCCGTGTCACCAGCACCACCAGTGCCCGTCGGCGGCTATGGCGTACCAGTTGGCGGGCGGCCAGGCTGAAGTCGCTGGCGTGCTGGCTGGGGTGCAGATCGTAGAGCCCGTTGAGCAAATGATTGAGACCATTCTGGCCCTGCACCGGCGGCAGCCAGCGTGGCTGGTCGCCGGAGAACAGCATGGCCCCGGCCTTGTCTTTCTGTTTGAGCGCACTCCAGGCAAGCAGCAGCGAGGCATTGAGCGCATGGTCGAAGCCGGTGAGCTTGCCCACTGGCATGCCCAGGCGCCGGCCACCATCCAGCATGATAAGCACTTGCTGGTTTTGCTCGTCCTGATACTCACGGCTGATCAAACTGCGGCGGCGGGCAGTGGCTTTCCAGTCGATCTGACGCAGGCTGTCGCCGGGGTGATACTCGCGTAACTGGTGAAATTCCATACCTTCGCCACGGCGGGGCTTGAGGCGACTGCCGGTGAGCAGAAAGGAATGGTTGGCGTCCAGCTGCGTCTGGCTGATGCGGGAAAAATCCGGGTACACCGGCACGGTGCAATGGGCCGGGCAGGTTTTGCGTAGCGACCAGAAACCCAGCTGGCTGGGGAACCAGAATTCCAGGTCACCGAACGTCACCGGGCCACGCCGGCTGGGGCGGTAGTGGTAAGTGAATTCGGTGAGTTCTTGCTCGGCACGGGCCAGCTCACAGGGCAGGCCAGTGAGCGGGTCATCGCCGGGGTGATGGTCCGCCAGGGTCATGGAGGCCGGCAGCTCGGCGGAGGGAATGCGTACCTTGATCGGGTGCGGCTGTTGCACGGACAGGGCATTGGGCACGATACGCTCGGCCGATGGGGCCGGACGGCGCAAGCCATGGAGCAGGTCGAGCAGGGCAAAGGCCGCCAGAATCGCTCCGGCCGCCCACCACAACAGGCTCGCGATGCTGCCGCTGAAAAACAACAGCAAGATCGCGCTCAGGGCCCACAGGCCAACGGCAAGAAGCAGGCGAGGTGCAGGCTTCATTGCCGCGGCGCTTCCACCTGGTCAAGCAGACGGGCCAGGGCGGTTTCCGGGGTTTGGCCTTCGATTTCTGCGTCGGCGCTGAGCTGGATGCGATGGCGCAGTACCGGGCGGGCCACTTGCTGGATGTCGTCCGGGGTGACGAAGTCACGGCCTTCGAACATGGCCTGCACGCGGGCCGCCCGGGCCAGGGCAATGCTGGCCCGGGGGCTGGCGCCGTGGCTCAGGCCATTGAAGTCCCGTGTGGCACGGACGATGCGCAGGGCATAG
>NZ_LWFX01001392.1:0-3612 GCF_001635175.1 Alcanivorax sp. HI0083
AGAAAACATCAGCGAGCGACACAAACGCTGTCGCCTCGCTTCGCGGGGTTCGCACCTCAAGAGGTGCTCCTACAGCAGCCATTAGCAAGGGGACAGTAATGCCGACACGCAAGAATATTCTAATCACCGGTGCCAGCTCCGGCCTTGGCGAAGGCATGGCGCGGTTGTTTGCGGCCATGGGGCGCAACCTGGCGTTGTGTGCCCGGCGCATGGACCGGCTGGAAACCCTGAAAGCCGAGCTGGAAGAAAAGCACCCGGCTATCAAGGTGCTGATCAAGCCGCTGGATGTGAACGATTACGACCAGGTGTTTGCGGTGTTCGATGCGTTCCGCACGGAAATGGCGGGTATTGATCGCGTCATCATCAACGCCGGCATGGGCAAGGGCCAGCCGCTGGGCACCGGCTACTTCTACGCCAACCGGCAGACCGCGGAAACCAACTTCGTGGCGGCGCTGGCGCAGACCGAAGCGGCCATGGAAATTTTCCGCGCCCAGAACAGCGGCCACCTGGTGATGATTTCTTCCATCAGCGCCATGCGCGGCATGAAGAAAAACCTCACCACCTATGCCGCCACCAAGGCCGGCGTGGCCATGCTGGCCGAAGGCCTGCAAGTGGAACTGCAGGATTCACCGATCAAGGTCTCCACGATCTTCCCCGGTTTTATCCGTTCCGAGATCAACGAAAAAGTGAAAAACACCCCGTTCCTGGTGGACACCGAAACCGGCTGCAAGGCACTGGTGAAAGCCATCGAGAAAGAAAGCAAAAACGCCTCCGTTCCCGGCTGGCCCTGGGGCCCACTGGGCTTCGCCATGCGCAACCTGCCGTTGAGGATGGTTGGAAAAATTATGTAGCCTCAGTTGAAAGTGTAAAGTTCAAAGTTGAAATGCGCGAGGAAGGCAGTGCTACACGGACAAGCCAACCCCGCGCGCGCCCTACTCCTTTAATCGCGGCCATAACATCTTTCGATTCGCTGCATCACCCATTCGCGTTTTAACTTTTCACTTTGAACTTTCAACTGCCTTTCACTGCCATTTCATGATCGGCGCCCATTCGCGCCAGTCGTCTTCCGGTTGTTTGTAGAGATCAAAGCGCTCCCCCGCTTTCGCCAGCGGGCCCGGCTCTGGCGGGGTGGCGAAGCTGATGCCGCCACGGAGTAAATTCTCCAGGGAGCTGGCCTGCACTTCTGCGCCTTTAAACAAGCCGATGTCCACGGTGAGCCCGGAGCTGTTCCAGAAGCGGGTATTGCTGCGTACCAGCTTGGCGTATTTCGGTTCGATGATGGCCTGAATTTCCACAAAGCGGCCCCCTTCGCTCAGTTCGCTTTCACCGATGGTGCCCACCTGCAAATCACGATAATAAATCTTGCGGCCTTTTTTCAGGGAGCCCAGGTGATCGGCCACCAGGGTTATCTTCAAGCCCAGGTTCGGTTGTTGCTCTGGCGGTGTTTCCAGCCCATCGAATTCTTTTTTTGATTCTCCCCCACCGGGCTCCACGGCGATGTATTTGCCTGACACCAGCGTATCCAGATTGCGCGCCCCGGCGATGCCCAGCTCCGGCTCTACAATCCAGAAGCGGCTTTTCTCGCGAGCCAGTTTTTCCGCATCCCGATTCAGGCTGGCATGAACGGTCACGTGTTTCAGGTCATCACTGAGTACGATTTCATCCACACTGCCCACCGGCACACCCCGGTAGCGCAGGTCTACCCCCGGCTTGATTCCTGATCCATTTTCAAAGGTAATTTCTATTTGCACGTCACGCTGCAAAAGCTGGTCATACAGCAGCCAGCCGGCCACCAGCAAGCTAAGCAAGGGCACCAGCCAGATAGGCGAAGGCCAGCGGGAATGTTTCACTTCAGGCGTGTCCATGGTCCGCTCCGTCAGGGTCTTGAATCCAGAGTTGTTGGGGAGAAAAGGCGTGGGCGGACAACATGGTCAGCACCACGGCCAGGGCAAAGGCGATAATACCCGGCCCCGGCTCCACCCGGGCCAGATTGCCGAATTCCACCACAGCGGCGAGCAGCGCCACCACGAAGACATCCAGCATGGACCAGCGACCAATCCAGTACACCAGCCGGTACGCCCGGGTACTGGTGAGTGGATTATTTTCGCGCGGTGCTCGCCAGTAGATCACCGCCAGCACCAGCACCTTGAACAGCGGCACCAACAGGCTGGCAACAAAAACAATGATGGCGATACCCGGCATGCCAGCTTCGAACAGTTGCCAGATGCCATCGGCAATGGTGCTGGCCTTGCNGCGCCCGGTTTCAGTAACCGCCATGATCGGCAGCACGTTGGCCGGTACTAACCAGACCATAGCGGCAATCAGTAATGACCAGGCCAGGGCACGCTGCTGCCTCGGGGGCGGATTAATCGCCATTGCGCGCCTCCAGTAACCGTTGCAACTGATCCGGTTGCGCCAGGGTTTCTACGATCAAACGCAAAAACACTGCCACCACCAGACAAAACAGACCAGGGCCGGGAGTCACGGTGGCCATGTCACCGAGTTTGGTCATGGCGATAAGAATGCCGAGCAGAAAAATATCCGTCATGGCCCATTCCCGGCTTTGCCGGTAAATCTTCATCCAGAAGGGATCCGGCTGCGCCGAGGGCGTATGACCACGGGCGGCCCATAGCAGGCGCCCTGCAGACAGCAAATTCAGCAGCGGCATGAAAACCAGGGTAAACAGCAGCAAGACCCCGACGGGAAAGTAAACGCCCTCCATGAGCCGCAGCACACAATCCAGCAGGCTGGCCTCACGGTCCAGGCCCAGGTTTTCCAGGCGCATCAACGGCAGGATCAGGGCCGGCAACCATAACACGGCCGTCGCCACGGTTAGTGCCAGCAGGGAATCAGGGCGCAACGTCCAGGCACCGCTCAACCGGGAATCACAACAGGGGCAGCGCCAGGCGCCTCGGGCGCGCCGAGAAGGCACGGCAAGCTGCGTGCCGCAATCCGGGCACAGCAGTGTATCAGCAGACATCGACTCCACCCCCTTCTGTTCCGGCACAGCCACCTCCTTGGAATAACCGTACCAGAATGACGGCAAAGGCGCCGAAAGAACGTGAAGGGGGCAGGAATTTTACGGAGTTTTAAAAGAGACGCTTCATGCGACGCGCTTCACGCAGCAACGCGATCAAGGCTTGTCGTTTTATAAACGTGAGAGGCCGCGCCCGGAATAAGGGCGCGGCCTCTCATCTATCAAAACCTGTACGGCTCCGCTTCGTGTTGTTGCCTGCAGCGTGTTGCGTGCAGCGTCTCTCAATCCAGTGGCCCGGGGGTCTTTTTCCGTTTCACTGTGGCGAAGCCACCCTTGGTGTCCTGCGTGGGCGGCTTGGCATTGCGTTTGGGTCTGGCGATTTTTTTCTTGGCACCGGGTTTCTTGATGCCTTTCTTGGCATCTGCCTTTTTCTTCATTTTTTTCTTTTTGTTGCCGGCGGCCTTGCCGTTGGACTTCAGGTTTTTCGGCCCCAGGAAGTTGCCACGCAGGGCGTCCACCAGACGGTATTCAAAATTCTGACGCAGGTAGCGTTGAATGCCTGCCATCAAATTCCATTCGTGGGCGGCGATCAGGGAAATGGCGGTGCCTTCACCGCCTACCCGGCCGGTGCGACC